>NZ_JANQDJ010000071.1:0-45539 GCF_029891685.1 Umezakia ovalisporum Ak1311
CACGGCGAAAAGACTGCCAATGCTGGTAGTCTAAGGGGTATTCATGACAAGAACCATGTCATTGAGGAGCCGTATGAGGCGAAAGTCTCACGTACGGTTTTGAAGACGAGTCCGTTGGGTGACTGACTGGCTTAGTTTAATTCTTGATCTGACTCAGCAATATCATGACAAAGTTTACTTAATGTGTAAATTTTGCTCTCGGCACAACCTCAAGGAAGTTCCAGACCCTTACTACGGGGGAGCGGAAGGTTTTAATCAAGTAATAGATTTACTTGTAGATGCTTGTGAAGGTCTACTGGCATACGTTACCAGTCAGAAACTAAAAATGTAAAGGCTATTCCACCAGCCCATGCTTAATGGCAAAACGCACCAGCTCCGCTCGGTTGCTGGTGGCAGTTTTTCTTAATAAACTGCTAACATACTTTTCTACTGTTCTCGGACTTAAATGCAGTTGATGTCCCATATCAACATTAGAAAAACCATGAGTCAATAGTTCTAAGACTTCCTTTTCTCTGGGGGTCAAGGATGCTAATAGATGAGATCGCTGAATATGAATAGATAGAGAATTTTGGATTTCCACCTCTTTTGTAGGTAAAAAACTGCCCAAATTTTCTTGATGAGAAAAACGGTACTCAGATTGAATAATTTGTGATCGCTCCAGAAGATTACGAATTGCTGCTGCTAACTCTTCCAGTTCAAAAGGCTTAGGTAAGTACAAATCGCACCCTGACTGGTAGCCTAGAATTCTTTCCTGGGTTTTTGTACGTGCTGTCAATAAAATTACAGGCAATAACCGGAATGCTGGTTGTTGGCGTACCCGACGTACCAGTTCATATCCATTCATTCGTGGCATAATAATATCAGTAACGATCAAATCAGGATGGTAATTATCTACCATTGCTAAAGCTTCTTGACCGTCATTCGCCGTGACCACAGAGTAGCCACACAGTTCAAGATAGTCACTAATAGACAGACGAGTGCCCAAATCGTCATCTACAACAAGAATAGTCAAGGGCATGAACAATACACCCCTAGCATTTTTTGACTCAGAAATTTAGTTAATAGGACCTAATCAGTAAACACAAGCAAAAATAGTGTTCTCATATTTCATACTATGACAGGATTACCAGCCAATGACTGTCTCAGGGTGGATTTATGAAGAAAATCTTAAATCCTGAGTAAGTATTGACAAATTCTAACGCAATTCAATTTCTAATCTTGAAAAGCTACACCTAGCTTTTTAAGTCTTAACAATAAAGCTATGATTTACGGAGAATACTCACTATAATGTAAATTAATATTTAGTGTTGATAATGTTTCTCTAAGTTCTGCACTGAGAAGCTGAAAGCTGATAACTGAAAAAAAAGCTAAATTAAAAGAATATGGGATAACGCTGATATTGATGTTAAATTTACAGCTATTCCAAATACTTTGGCAGCACATTTAAAGCAAGCAAAATTTTTTCAATGAGCGACAAGAGCGAAAGTTACAAAGTTATTAGTGATAACCGTCAAGCCCGTTATTTATATGAAATCCTAGAAACCTTGGAAGCTGGAGTTGAATTAACAGGAACAGAAGTCAAATCGATTCGCGCCGGGAAAGTTAATCTCCAAGATGGTTATGCTTTGATTCGCAATGGCGAAGTATGGCTGATCAACGTCCATATCTCTCCTTACAACGCCAGTGGTCAATATTTTAATCATGAACCACGTCGTACAAGGAAACTGTTACTACATCGCCAAGAAATTCGCAAGTTAATTGGCAAAGTGGAGCAGCAGGGTTTAACACTAGTACCTTTAAAGATGTACCTCAAACGAGGATGGGTGAAAGTGAGCATAGCCCTTGGTAAGGGTAAAAAACTACATGACAAACGGGAATCCCTGAAAAAACGGCAAGATCAACGTGATATGCAACGGGCAATGAAAAATTATTAAGCTTGATGACAATATTTCCTAACCACCTGACCACAGTGGAGTGTATTGTCTCCAGTGATGTACACCCGTAGAGGACAAGACTTGTACTGAGTGTAGTGGTTAGCTTAGGTAGCCTAACCATACTATACCTGCTCCACAGGATTTTTATCACTTATATTTGTACTTCCCATGCCTGCATTCTACTGTATGTCTTCAGTGTGAGTTGAGAGAACAGCTAGTTTATAGCCCCAGATTGATTTAGCTAGTTATGGGAGTCGATACAGTGGTGAGTAACGTTGGAAGGGATGAGAGATTTTCACCATGACACGTAATTTGACCAAAGCAGTTGGTGCTGGCTTTCTGAGTGTTAGTATGGCAATGTTGCCTTTAACCCTACCTGTCAATGCCCAAGTTACTGACCCCAGAGTGGACACCATACCAAGAACTACAGTTTACGAACGCCGAGATTTTGATTGGGGTTGGTTAGGATTAATTGGTCTATTTGGTTTAGCAGGTTTAGCTGGTAGAAAGCGTGGCGAGGAACCTACTCGTTATCGCGAGCCAACTACCCCCGGAAGTACAACTTACAGAGACTAACTATTGAGAATTTATTTTGAAGAGAACTCAAAATTTACCATCAGCCCCGCTGCGCTAAGTTAACAAAATTCAGAATGACCGACAACAGTCGATTTTCTATTCAGGAGCCACAAATCTATAGTCGATTCTGGCTCCTGAATTGTGCTATTTTTGTCATCAGTAACAATGTCTAGCTTCGTGTAAGTTCTTCGTCAGAAGAATTAACATTTTGAGTGTAGTTTTGAGTTGTGGGTCTCCAGTAGCTAGCAATTAAAGCTACCATTAACCACCAAAGGCTATTGACTTCAGGACGAAACCAAATAGTGTCTACAGTACCGTGAGCCAGCATCCCCGCCAAGGTAGCAAATGCTCCAATTAACCAAAATCCCTCTAGACTTCTATATTCTCGCAGTCGTCGCACTTGTAAAAATGCATTATTAAACGTCACAATTATCAGCCAAAGAAAACAGCCTAAACCAACAAAACCAGTTTCTACAGCCACCTCCAAGAAAACCGAATAAGCACTTAAAGCCGTATAACGAGGACGTTGGTAAAGTGGATAAATTTGATTGAAAGAATTATGACCAGGTCCAATGCCAATAATAGGGCGATCGCGTATCATTTCAAAGACAGCATCCCAAACATTTCTGCGAAAATTATTACTGCTATCTTGGCGATCTGCAAAAATACTCAAAACTCTGAGGCGCACTGGCTCGACAAATATGACTGCTAGCAATACTACACCAATCATACCTCCCAAAATAATTGGCAGTGACCAAGTGCGCCAAAAAGCAGGCATTCGCACAATCCACCAATAGACCAGCAAAGTGATGGCAGTCAATACACCCACTACTAGACCAATCCAACCGCCACGACTAAAAGTCAGAACCAAACAAGCACCGTTAGCAATAAACATAGTTAACCCTAAAGCCTTTTTAATCCAGCTTTGCCAGGCAAAAATTGCTACTAAGCTAAAAACTACTGCTGGTACAAGATATCCAGCCAATAAATTGGGATTACCCAAATAACTATAGACTCTGGTGGTCTTAGCAAGGGGAGATTGCGGGTCTACCCAAGTTGCCAGTGCTGTAGCGCCAAAAAACCATTGCCGCAAACCGTATATACTAACAATTAAAGATACATGTAAATACAGAGTAATTATCCAAGACCGCAACCGAGGGAATCTCAAAACCCTAGCACAAAGGGCAAACAGCAACAGATAAAGCGTCAACACCACCAAATCTTTAAATGCTGCCTGTTTGACCGGTGACAATGCTGTAGAGACTACAGCAATAGCCCAGTAGAGTAAGACCAGCAGGTGAATAGGGGTAAATGACATTGTATTTGCTCGCGCTGACTCATCGGATAAAGTCAACAAAAACCAAAATCCTACACAAGCTACTAACAATAGTCCTACTAAGTTACTCGATACAAAAGGCGCAAAAGCGTAAACTAGGCTGACTAAAGCAACTGCTATTACATCTCCCCACTGCATCAAGATGCTACTTTGCCGCCAGGAGTGCAATAGTCCCACCAAAGAACGGTGTAAGTAGCTTGTTGCTAAATATTCTTTGAGTGGTAAACAAGACAAAGTAAATCGTTGCCAGACTAAATTCATAAACCCACTTTCTCATCAATGAGCACACCCGCACGTAACTTGGATTGATCATAACCTTGCCCACCTCGTATTCCGCACTTCACGAGTCAGCACTTTTCATTCAGTAATTTTTTTTGCAGCCATTGGGAAGTTCAATTATTCACTTGTTGCTTGTCTAGCAGTAGCCATTCTTGACACTCCCACAGACTCAAGCATGTAGGATTCTTGCTTCATCAAGCCAACCTACTGAGATGAGTTTCCTCACCTAAACAGAGATTGTTCCGTCCACAAGCTTCAGATTCCATGTGCCCCACGGTACGAATTAATTCTACAATAGTGTCTAAGTTAAGTGCACAAATTGAACACTGCACCTTTAAGTGCTGCCCATTCATCTTACAGCCAAAAGCCAGTGAGCCAACCACTTTTATTGCTGTAATGGCAAAGACAGTACATAGCGGTGTCCTGATTCGGGTGAACCTTGAATCGAAATTTTTCCGCCGTGAAGTTCTGCCAGTTGAGAACCAAACAACAAACCCAAGCTTTCACGGGTCAAGTTACTATAATTTTTAGGTAAATCCTGATCAGAGTTTATAACCAATGTATTTGAGTAAGAAGCAGTTAAGTTTGGTGTTCTCTCCAATACTACTGACATCCCTGAGTTCTCCTCATCTTCATAAGTGTTGTAGGTTGCACCTTCGGCTGTTTGTTCCACACCGGAGAAAGAATTAAGGTAGAAATAGGAGTCAACGTTAGTTATCCCATCTTCCAACCAGGGATGGAAAACCGAAATAGTAATATTCAGCGTACTTTCCTGGTAAGAAACATGAAGACAGACAATACTACCTGTAGCAGAAAGTTGAATCACACCGAAAATTAAGTGATACAAGATTTGCCGCACTTTATCTTTATCCAAAAGCCAAATGCGACTATATCCTGGTTCTATAGACAGGCGAATATTTTGCTCCCGGCGGTTAGCGGCTTCTTTTAGAGAATTGATAGCTTGTTGACATAGCATTTCAATATTTACGGGAGATAGATTCAGCCTAGAGGTATTTTCATCCAACCCTCCGATTTCCGTAATTTCGTTGACCAAGGACAGTAAGTACCTACCACTATGTTCAATGATGTCTACATATTCTCTCTGTTTCATTGTCAAAGGCCCATAAATCTCACGTCCTAAAACCCCAGCCATGCCTAGTACAGATGTTAAGGGTGTACGTAGTTCTTGAGTTATCCGTCCCAAAAGTTGGACTTTCAGTTCATGAATGCAATCAGATTCTTTTTGTAAACTGACTAGGGTGTCCGTAACAATGGTAGTTGTGCTTTGATTATTCAGTGATGTCCTAAGAGCGTTTTGTGAATTAATTCTTTGTGGCTTTTTGTCCAGCAACATTAGGTTACGCTCAAATTCACTCATACACCAACGAGCTATTATTTGTAAAAATTCAATATCGCGAGTTGTAAACTTACGTGGCACTAAATCCATAATTGCCAATGCGCCCAAACAATTCCCAGAAGCATCAATGAGCGGCACTCCTAAGTAAGCACGGATACCAAAATCTTTCACCAATTTACTATTCTTAAGTAATGAGTCGGTGACATTTTGAGTATCATTAATCACATATATTTGAAGGCTTTCTACCACTTGGGTGCAAAAAGATTCCTCACGTAACAACTGACGGTTTTGTGCAAGATGATTCATTAGCCCTAGCCTAGATAAACCTACGGCTGACTTGAACCAATAACGTTCTTGGTCCATAAATCCCAATATGGAAATTGGTGCTTCTAAAAAGTGGGCAGCAGTTTGAGTGGCTTCTTCAAAGACAGGAATCGTTTCCGGTTGAAGCAAACCTAATTCAGACAATGCTTCTAGGCGTCGTTCCTCTGTCGCTCTTGGAGAAAACCAACCATCCTTGAAGCCAAACAATTTCTTTTCAGGCTCTACCATTGCCACTGCTACCTTGATACTTTCTCCCCCTTGTAATTTATATAACCCCTAGGTTTGGGTTATGATTCTCTACTTTTAAGCATTCCCCAATTTTGGTGTTAATCAACAAAATCAGATTGTAAATTTGATCAGCCATCCGTAAGCAAAATACTATAATCTGCTTTATTTGTAGTTTTGATGGCACAAAGCGTTAGTTTCATATTGGATAAAGCTAATATAATATCAAAGCGAAAATCAAATGAAAAGGTCATCTGATTTTGATCTGGAACCTCCTGAAAATTTTAGCGGTTATGTCGGGAAGTATTTATGTTTTTTTCTACTTAAGGATAGATTTTTGTGAACAAAATGGCCAGTTATACCCATATTTTTGCCTTTTTCTACATAATTTTGTTTCATAAAACCCAAAGGATACAAATATTTTTGAGAAAAAAGCAAAATTAGTATCTTCATGAATTAACCTAGATCAGCATATCTTTAATAGCTCTTACAATTAATGTTTTTGTATAAAAATTACAAATATCTATTTACAAGTTTATCCAAAAACTTATTGTTTTAAATATGTTTACTTAAAAAACTATAAAATTAATTCTTTTTATACATAATATTTGATGCATATAAATAAACATTATTTTAAGTAACTAGATT
Source organism: Umezakia ovalisporum Ak1311 (assembly GCF_029891685.1). Lineage (NCBI taxonomy): Bacteria > Bacillati > Cyanobacteriota > Cyanophyceae > Nostocales > Nodulariaceae > Umezakia > Umezakia ovalisporum. The sequence goes on from NZ_JANQDJ010000071.1 coordinate 6,680, forward strand.
TTTTAAAGGAATACTTTATTCACTCTTTACTATTACTTCATAAGTTAATAGTTGTATTAATAGGCAAAAATTTGATATTTATTTCTCAGGATAGCAAAGATGAATATGAGTTCTAAAATTCCTTTTGTAGACTTAAATCTACAACACGAACCAATTCAATATCAATTACAACAGGCAATACAGGCTGTATTGGCAAAAGGAGATTTTATTTTAGGGAAACCATTGATAGATTTTGAAGCAGCTTTTGCAGCAGCATCTGGGACAGAATATGGTGTAGGTGCTGCATCAGGAACAGATGCCATCGCCCTTGGTTTACAAGCGTGTAATATTGGTGCTGCTGACCAAGTAATTTTACCTGCTAATACCTTTGTAGCAACTTTGATTGGAGTTTTACGTGCCGGGGCAATGCCTGTTCTCGTAGATTGTGATCCACAAACAGCTTTAATCGATTTAGAAGCAGCAGCAAAAGCAATTACGCCACAGACCAAGGCCATTATTCCCGTACATCTTTATGGCCAGATGGTGTCACCGCAACAACTATTAGACTTAGCTGATACTTATAAACTGCTAATTTTTGAAGATGCAGCCCAGGCACATTTAGCCGAAAGAGAAGGATATCGGGCTGGTTCTGTAGGGACAGCCGGGGCTTTTAGTTTCTATCCCAGCAAAAATTTGGGAGCATTTGGCGATGGAGGGATGCTGCTAACCCGAGATTCAGATGTAGCTCAAAAAATGAAGCACTTGCGAAATTATGGTGCATCGCAAAAGTATTTTCATGTGGAATTAGGGACTAACAGTCGTTTGGATACATTGCAAGCAGCAGTCCTATTAGAAAAACTACCACATCTGCCCCAGTGGAATCGAGATCGCCTGAGTATTGCCCAGCAATATGATCTTGAACTAGCACCCTTAGCATCCGCTGGGATTCTTTCCATGCAAAACCACAGCAGCACTGGACATGTTTATCACCTTTATGTAATCAAAGTTGATGAACTTTGTGTCCTCAAACGGCAGCAAATTCAAGAAAAACTGACAGCAATGGGAATTCAAACCGGCATTCACTACCCAATTCCTTGCCATTTGCAACCAGCCTTCAGCCACTTAGGTTATCAAATAGGAGACTTTCCCCAAACAGAAAAGCTCGCAAATCAAATATTGTCCTTACCCATGTACCCAGGTTTAAATAGTCACCAAATCCAAGAAGTTGTAGCAGCTATTAGATCTGCTCTCAATGATGCAACGCAAAAGTTATTATTTTTTTAATTTATAGTCTTTAATTTCGTACCTCAATCATCAATAGTAAAATAACCAGTCTGAGTTCCTACAATAAGTGTGTGGATTGTGAATTGTTAACTTGAAATTGTTGGAAATTATGCCACTTCAGCAACAGATCAATCAAAGGAACACAGAACAATTGTTCAACTTGGCAATTTTCGCTTTTTTAATGCTACTCTATGCTCCTATCTTGCTGCACTGGGTAGATGGTTGGCTAAACAAAAGCATTAGTATCCAACATGAATATTTTAGCCACGGTATTATTGGTCTTCCATTTGCTGCTTACCTCACTTGGTTAAACCGGAAAAAATGGCATCGACTACAAAATACAGCTCATCCTTTAGGTGCTGTTTTGCTTTGCATAGGAGGAGTATTTTATCTGAGCGGTGTTCCAGAATGGGTTAATATCTCCCTACCGACAATATTGACAGGAATGTGCTTGTGGTTCAAGGGGATACCAGGCTTTCGATTGCAAGCATTTGCTTTGCTGCTGACATTTTTAGCAACTCCAACAGCAATACCCTACCTTCTGGTTCCCTATACCTTGCCATTGCAAAGTTTTATCGCGGGTACAGCAGGCTTCATCCTAAATCAATTGGGCATGGAAGTAATTGTTGATGAAATCAATGTATACGTGAATGGACGAATTGTCGAAGTTGCCCCTTATTGTGCTGGTCTAAAAATGTTGTTTACTACTGTCTATGTCAGCTTGATGCTGCTTTATTGGACAGGTATATTATCTTCACGGCGCACTAGCAGTTGGTTTTTATCTTGTGCCATTGTCATTAGCATTATTGCCAATATTATTCGTAACACTTTACTCAGCTTCTTTCACGGTACAGGTCGGGAGGCAGCTTTTCAATGGCTACATGACAGTTGGGGGGGAGACCTTTACTCTGCTTGTATGTTGCTGTTATTAATACCTTTGCTGAATTGGATGAATAACTATTTCTCCACAGATGTAAAACTTCAGCAAGAAGCTGAAAACAATGCGGAATAGTGAATTCTCTGTCTTCAAACTTGTTCCAAATTCCCTTCCATAAGCAATTTTTACTGATGAAACCCTTATCTAAGTTTTTTCCAGAAAAGCAACTAACTCATGTAGCAGTGCTTTGTTTGTTATTAATACTATTAACAACTAATGGAATTTCCGGATACACTACAGGAAGTTGGCAATGGAAACAACCACCAGATGTTCCCAATCTGAGAGAATTGAGAGAGATACGTAAAACCGGGATAACCCTTCCTGATTGGCAAACAGTTGAACAAATCGAACAAGTCCTAGGTACCAGTAGATGGTCATTACAGATTCTCAACCAAAAAAGCACTCAAAATCAGGCAATATTACTTTTGCATCCACAAAATAGTCCAATGGATCAACCGGAGGTAGAGTGGACTGACATTAATAGCTGGGGAAAATCTCGTTGGCAACGATGGGATATAGCTCAATTTCGCTCTGCGGAATTTACTCTCAAACGACACCCAAAATCCGGAGCAAATACTGAAACTAAGGTAGAAGCAAGGTTCTTTCGCGTCTCCACCCAGCATGAAACCTTCGCTGTCTTGCAATGGTATGCAACGCCAAATGGTGGACATCCGTTACCTTGGCGCTGGTTTCTGGCAGATCAATTGGCACAATGGCATCAAAAACGCATTCCTTGGGTTAGTGTAAGCATAATGATTCCCATGGAACCTTTAGGCCAAGTAGTTTCTACTTGGGCGTTAGCTCAGTCTATCGGTCAAACAGTACAAACTACATTGATGGCCAATTTTTTCTAAAACAATTCACGAGTGCATTTATTTGTGCAGAAACAATAAGGTACAAAGTTATCAACAGCATTAGATGGTCAAGAATTTAAAATATCTTCAGACTAAAATCATCAATCGGTGAAAGTTACTTTGATCTGAGTTTGACTATAATTTCATTTTTGATATGCGTGCATCACTCAGCGGCCTATATTTTGTTAGTTTTCAAGTAAGTATTTTATTAACAACTGCTCTCCAACCAGTTATTGCTAGACCTTTATCGTCTGGTGAAAAATTGACAGGGCAATTATTACCCACCCTCCCCTCTGGTGCTGTTGAAGTACAACCACCTTCTCCTGACGGAGACCTTAGTCCAACACCGCCAGCAGGGGTTGAGGACTTGAATGAACAGGTTTTTCCTCAACTCGACCGCTATCTTTTGGGGCCAGGAGATGTAATTAGTGTTACATTTCAGCCCTCCTCTGGCCGTTATCGCTTAGGACCGGGAGACACGATTAGGGTTGCGGTTGAGCGTTTCCCTGATTTGAGTTTTCAATCATTCATCAATCCAGAAGGTAACATTATCGTGCCATTGCTCGGCACGGTGTCGCTAGACAATTTAACCTTAGAGGAAGCACAAGAAAAAATTCGGGTGTTACTGGATCGTTTTGTCATTAATCCTGTAATAGTTTTATCTTTAACAGGCCTGCGTCCAGATTCGAGTTTTCAAACCCAAATTGATCCAGAAGGCAATATACTTGTTCCGCAAGTGGGAACAGTTTCTATAAAAGGCTTGAGTTTAAACGAAGCACAAGAAAAAATTCGCTTGAGTTTAAGTCGTGTTTTAGTTGAACCGAATTTGGTAGTATCACTAGCAACACCACGACCAGTTCAGGTCAGCATTAGCGGTGAAGTTTTTCGACCGGGAATTTATCCTCTTACTTCCCCAATAGCCCGTGTTGCTGATGCTTTGTTCATAGCTGGTGGTTCTACAATGACCGCAGACCTGCGCCAAGTCAAAGTTCGTCGCAGGTTGATTGATGGTTCTGTGATTTCACAAACTGTTGACTTATACGCAGTGTTACAGAATAACGGCTCAATACCGAGTTTACGCTTACAAGATGGTGATGCGATTGTTGTCCCACGGCAAGAAGTCGGTGGTGATGACGGTTACGACCGTAACTTAGTGGCTCGTTCATCCCTGGCTGTACCACAAATTCGTGTCCGGGTTTTGAATTACACTACGTCAGGAATGGTGACGCAAGCACTACCTAATGGCAGTAATTTTATAGATATTTTAGGTGGAATCAATCTGGATAGAGCTAATCTCCGGGACATTGCCCTAGTTCGCTTCGATCCTGAACAAGGTAGAGCTGTTACCCAGAGATTGGATGCAAGAAGGGCTTTGGCTGGGGATGCATCTCAAAACGTACCACTTCAAGATAATGATGTAATAGTTGTGGGACGGAATTTAGTTGGGAGAATTTCTCATCTTCTCACCACCATTACACAGCCCTTTTTCAATGTGCAGAGTTTCCTCAATTTTTTTGAAAACTTTGGTGGTCGTAGGTAATTTGTAATTCATAATCAGGCAATAGCAAGGTTCTTATGGATGGGTAATGGGTCGTTAATTTCTACCAAGCTCTATGATGGAACAATTATCTAATTTATCAATAAGGAAAGGGTCTCATAACCCTACCCTAGGAAATAGCTAACAAGGTATTTTATGCCTAGCTTGGGTTTTATTTGAGGTTAAAATCCCCCTATGCTAAAGCCTTATATTTTGAATTTTGAATTTTGAATTATTTATTATGACTCCACCAATTGTTAAGCGATATCTAGTTGCTTTTGAGAAATATAAATGGATTGGATTGGGCAGTTTTGCTTTAGTAGTTGCAGGGTCAACAATAATGGTGATACAGCCAGAAGCACCACCCACCTATGTAGCAGATGCCGCACTTAGTTACACTCGTCCACCAGTTTCGTTTTCAGCAACTGGTAGTGAAATTCAGCAACAAGGGCAAGAACTGACTCAGGAAGTTTTGTTGTCAGATCAGATTATTGAACCGGTAGCAGCAAAAGTCAATGTAAAACCAAAAACTATCGGTGCAAATGTGGCGCTACGTCTACCACAGAGAAACGAGACAGGAAAACTGCTATCCTCAATCATTGAGTTGAAATATCAAGATAGTAACCCCAAGCGAGCCCAGCAGATATTGCAGGAATTAATGCAAGCCATGATTAAGCTCAGTGGTGATATTAATACCGGGCGATTAAAAGCAATTATGGAAAAAATTAATGAGCGCATACCCCAGGCAAAATCAGAACTCCAAGCAGCAGAACAAAAGTTGGAACAGTATGATCGCCGAGAACGTCCGGCAATATTAGCAGCTGAAAATGGTAGTTTGTTGAATGCAGTAACTAATAGCCAAAATCAGCAACGTTTAATTAAACTCACTATTGCGGGGATTGATGGACAAATTCGCAGTTTGCAAGAAAAGTTGGGTTTAAATGTCGGACAAGCCTATGTTTCTTCTGCTTTGAGTGCTGATCCGATTCTTTTAGACTTGCGATCGCAAATGTATCAAGTAGAATCTCAAATAACCTTACTTAGTAAAGATTTACGACCTGAAAACCCAACAATGATTCAGTTAGCGCGTCAGAAACAGTCTATTGAAGAATTGCTCCAGCAACGTGCTGCTGAGGTGGTAGGAGGTAACGGTACTGTAGCCCCTTTGCCTGGAAGTGTTTCACTTATCCGTGCCCAAAGCAATTTAGATCCGGCTCGACAACAACTAGCAAATCAGATGGTGGCTTTGGAAACCCAACGAGAAACACTCCAACAACAATTAGCTCAACAAATTAAAGAAGAAAAAAGATTACGGCAAGAATATTCTCAAATACCCAACAAGCAATTGGAGCGATCACGTTTAGAACAGGAACTAGCACTGAAAAAAGCGATTTATGACCAAATGCAAGCAAAGCTTACAGACTCTAAAGCCGCAGAAGCAGAAACAGTTAGTAGCTTAACCGTTGCCAGAATACCTAAAGTTGCCACCGATGTCAGTGAACCCCAAAGCGTCCCTCTGACTTTGGGTGTTGGCGGTTTCTTGGGCTTGCTAGTTGGTGGTGGGGTCATATTTTTTTTGGGTTCTTTAGAAGGTACTTTCAAAACCAAGGAGGATATCCGCGACAGCCTCAAACAACGGGAAGTTCCCCAACTGGGAGAGTTACCTTTAATGCCTGTGGATGATTTGGATGGCGAAACCTTACCTGTCATACTTTCCCCTGATTCTCCTTATTTGGAGTTTTATGAAAAGTTTCGCAGCAATTTGCGCCGCATAGGAGGTAGAAATTTCAAAGTGGTATTGATTACCAGCACTAGTCCCCAAGAAGGTAAGACTGTGAGTGCTTATAACTTGGGTATAGCGTCAGCCCTTGCCGGTAAAAGAACCTTGATTATTGAAACCGATTTGCGATCGCCTTCTTATGCTTCATCCCTGAAGGTTACCCCCGATCCCGATGCCAACGTTGCACCCCTGCGCTATTATGCCAGGTTGAACGAATGTGTCCGCTTAGTTCCTGATGTAGAAAATTTATACATAATTCCTAGTCCTGGTTCACTACGCCAATCTGCTGCTATTCTTGAATCAAGCGAAATAAGACGGCTCATGGAAGATGTCCGGGAACGTTTTGACTTAGTAATATTAGATACTAGTTGTCTCAGTTTATCTAATGACCCGCTGTTAATCCAACCCTATAGCGATGGCATAGTATTAGTAGCCCGTCCCAACGTGACACAAGAGAGTGTGTTAGCAGAAGCTATTGATCAATTAGTTGAATGTGAATTAGGTTTGTTGGGAGTTATTGTTAACGGTGCAGATATTATTGTTACCCAGCCTCAGTCATTGTCACACAAGGAAGAAGGGAAAATTTTTTCAGAAGCTTCAGCCAATGGTAACAAAAATTAAAGCGGTCAGAAAAGGAGCAAAAAACAGGGGCAGATAAACCTTGCTTAAGTTCAATTCCTCCCTTCCCCCGTCCCTTGCTGCTTCCGTACTTACTGCTAATAGTCTGGGCGAAACAACCCGAATAATGGAGAAAGAATCATCCCAAAAACAAACCCGCCTATGTGGGCCCAGTAAGCAACTCCGCCTGTTTCCACAGTCATATTAGCAGCAGCTTGCAGACTGGCAAGACCCGATATTACATTCTGAACCACAAAAATCCCTATGAGAATAATTGCTGGAATTCTGATTGTGGTGACTAAAAAACCCAAAAAGACTAAGGTTAAAACTCTAGATTGGGGGAAACGGATCACATATGCACCAAGAACCCCAGCAATTGCACCACTAGCTCCTAAAGAAGGTATGGCAGAATCCATGCTAATAAACCACTGACACAAGGCGGCCAAAGCACCGCAAGCCAGATAAAAAATCAAATACTTCAAATGACCCATACGGTCTTCAATATTGTTGCCAAAGACCCAGAGAAATACCATATTTGAGATCAGATGCCACCAACCACCGTGTAAGAATTGTGACGTAAATAAAGTTGTCCACTCTGAGGCAAAGCCATTGGTTAACTCTGTTGGTATAAGGGCATACATACGGAAGAATTGCTCTACTTGTTCACTGGATAGACTCACTTCATGAACAAAGACGACAATATTTAAACCAATCAACCCGTAAGTTAAATACGGGGTGACTCGCGTTGGGTTTTCATCATGGAGGGGAAACACAGGTGTTTTTCCTAATTAGGGCTTAATTGCAATATAGCCTGTGTTGTCTGTCAACGATGTCAAAAAACTAAAAGATACACGACATTTTATTTAACTAAGTACACAAAAATATTATAACTTCTTTAGGAGTAAATTTTTACTGGTAAGATTGGTCAAATAACTACATAAACTTCCTAAAATTTCGGCAATACCACATAGAGTTCATGTTTCTTGACTAGATTTATCACTAAATAAACCCAGCATTGGGCCAAGAATTGCTCCAAACAAAAAACCTGCTGCATGGGCCCAATAGGCAATACCTCCTTTTTCCATGGCGATATTTCTGGGTGCTTCTAGACCAGCTATTCCGTAAAAAGCTTGTTGGATAAACCAAAATCCCAAAAAGAAATATGCGGGAAGGCGGAAAGAAGGAAAGAAAAATCCTAAAGGTACTACACCGATAATTTCGACTTGAGGAAACCGCAGAATATATGCTCCCATAACCCCAGCGATGGCACCACTTGCCCCTAATGAAGGAATGGTAGAATCTTGAGCAAACAACCATTGTGCCAACGATGCCAAGACACCGCAAGATAAATAAAACAGTAAATATTTAGCATGGCCTAACTTTTCTTCCACATTGTTACCAAAAACCCAGAGAAACAACATATTTCCCCCTAGATGCAACAAACCCCCATGCAAAAATTGTGCCGTAATCAAAGTTGCCCATTCTGGTACTGGTTGATTGATAGAGATTCCAGAAAAACTTAAAGTCAGTTCTTTGGGAATTACAGCAGCAAGATGAAAAAACTCGTCTAATATTTCGGGAGGAAGACTTGCTTCATAAATAAAAGCCAAAACATTGGCTGCAATTATTCCATAAGTCACATAAGGCGTAATTTGTGTAGGATTATTATCTTTAATAGGAACCACTGATATTTTCCTGAAATTTGAGTCACTACCCTCAGATTACTGAATTTTGTCAGTATTTTCTTCTATCTATAGTTTAACGTAACCGTATTTGTGCGGGATTTATGAAGAAGGAACGAACATAAGAATGTCAATTCATTTGCCATCAGACTTGTCAAGAGATAAATTGCTCATTTAAATTTTCAAAATTATTGCCCATAAAAACGTTCCAGAAGCCCTAAAAACCTTCTAGAGCATTGAACAGGATTAATGATAAATTTATTTTCCTGCGGTTTTACTTGTTTTTAATTAGATATTTTGGGATACATTAACACCCATAATTTTTGCTGGCATGAGAATACCGTAATAACCCGCAAAAACTGCTGCTAGAGCATTAATCCAAACATTGGTACCAAACAAAGGCATAAATCCGAAAAATGATTTAGCAAAGGGTAAAAATCCCATAATCGCTAGTATGGCATAAACAACTGCAAAAATACGATTGAATATGCGAGCGCTGTTAGGATTGTTGTAAGAAGCTATTCCCCAAAATCCTACACTGCAACGTACAAGGTTATGCAATAAATTAGTGGGAACTACCCCAAATATGAAGCCAAATCCCGCAGCATAAGCGTTAGGAGCTACATCAGCAGGGATATAAGGTGCGCTTGTTCCTGACAATGAAACGAAAGCTGGTACAAATCCGGCCAGACCTAATACCAAATAAATAATGCCGATGCTCAAAGCGCAATAACGCTCGGTCATTCTTGCCATGTTGAAGTTTTGTATATTCATTTTACCTCTAGTGTGTGAATTTTCCTGCAAATACTAGCTGCTAGCAGAAATGTCGCTGCAACTAATTTATTAAACAAATAACAACAGCTATCTCTAATAAGTTGGTTCGCAAGACATAACACTTTCTATTCAACTCAAATTTCATCGATATAACTCTATCCCAAGGCAGGATTAAAACTTGAAAATGGCTAACTTGCACGCAATTCTTTCAAACTTTGGAAATATGATAAAGTAAATGCAATGCTCAGGTACCCAATGTTTTACAGGTTGACTATAGATGTCCTGATACCAATTCTGTATAGTGTTTGGGGTAGGATACTCCATAATAAACCCCAAAACACCTGAAGAAAAACAAGAAAAAAGGTAATAAAAAAAGAAATTCATGACCATTTTATGTTTAATTTAAATTAACTTAGTTAAAAGATGAACAATGCAGATTATTCAGTCTCTCCATACGGCAATTCTCGTTACTGATTTAGAAAAATCCGAAAATTTTTATAGCAAAGTGTTGGGATTGTCTAAAACAGACCGTTCCTTGAAGTATCCTGGTGCATGGTATCAAGTAGGCAGTTATCAAATTCACTTGATAGTTGCAACTGCCGCCCCTACAGGTAACCCTCATGAAAAATGGGGACGCAATCCTCACATCGCTTTTTCTGTTGCTGATTTAGATATTGCTAAACAACAGTTACTCAGTCAAAATTATCCCGTTCAAGTTAGTGCTTCCGGTCGCGTTGCCCTTTTTACTCAAGATCCGGACGGGAATATTATCGAACTTAGTCAGCAGTAATATGGGGAGTGGAGCATTGAAAATTATTGCTTACTCTTACAGTAATCCCCTACTAGAACCTTCTGCTGACATTAATGATTGGGGATGGGAAGTGGATCGAGTCTATCAAGATTTGGGTAACAGAACACAGTTACAAAAGTTAATCTCAGACTGTAAAACTGCACCAGCAAATTATCTGCTTATCCATCGTTTAGAAGAGTTAGGAGACACTTGGGAGGAAGTGAGCGAGAGCTTGCACCAACTCGAAGCAATGGGAATAACAATCATTGCTACTGAACAGCCCTACACTTCAGAAAATTCTGATATGGGCTCTGATTTGTGGAAATTACTACAGGAAATTCAACGTCAACAGCATAGCCGCCGCATTCGCCAAGCACACGCCCACAATCGTCTTCAAGCCTCACCTCCTCCAGGTAAACCCCCCTATGGCTATCGTCGCAGTAAAGAAAAATATACCATTGACCGCAGTACTTCGACCATAGTCAAAGATTTTTTTGAGCACTTCCTACTTTATGGTTCTCTGCGAGGATCAGTGCGTTACTTGGCAAAAAAATATGGTAAAAAAATTTCTGTCACCACAGGACGACGTTGGCTAACTAACCCCGTGTATCGGGGTGATACGGCTTATCAGAATAATGAAATTATTTCTGACACCCATATCTCGCTCATTTCTCGAGAAGAAGCAGCTCAAATTGACCGAATTTTACGCAGCAACAGTCGTTTACCATCTCGAACTGCTAGCGCACCCCGTTCTTTAGCTGGGTTGGTTGTTTGTGCTCAATGTCAGTCACACACAACAGTTACCCGTGTCACCCAGCGTTACCAAGATAAAGAGTATCTTTATCTACGTCCTATTAGCTGCACTCAACGTCCCAAGTGTCGGGCTATTCCTTATCAAGAGGTATTAGAAAATACAGTTAAAATTATTTGCCGCGACTTACCCTTAGCTGTGTCAGAGATGGATTTTCCCGAGTCGGATACAATTAAGAACAGTTTAGGGCAAGCGATCGCTCGTCAGCAACAAATACTTCAGCAGTTACCAGCTTTAGTCGAAACCGGTATTTTGGATGATGAAACCGCTAAGTTAAGGGCTTACAAACTCCGGACAGAAATTTCTCACCTCCAAGCAAAACTAGCAACACTTCCCCCTGTCAACTTGCGTTCTCTAGCTGAAGCGGTTTCAATTCCACAATTTTGGTTTGACTTATCAGAAGCAGAAAGAAGGTTTTATTTTCGAGAATTTATTAGGCAAATTGAGATTATTCGTCAGGACAAGAACTGGGAATTGCGCGTAATTTTTATTTTTTAGTATAAGATATAGGTGGTTTCCCTGCATTACGTACACTCACAAATTTACCCAATAAATCAAACCAAAAGGGCGCACCCATGGAAATGGCAATACCACTGAGAAACCAGCCGAAAATCATAGTCAACAATTTCCAGATAGAAAAATGATACTTTTTACTGGGATGCCAATCAATCTGCTGTTCTAAGTTAATAGCATTCCAACCAATTGGTAAGACTATTTCTGCTAAAACACTTTCAGTTTGTTTTTTAATAATGTCTAATTTGTCTGATGTATCAATATTATCGTTTTGCAAGATTTGCCCAGCATGATTAACAATGGCAATCCTGATATAGGAATCTTTTGATAGTCTACTGACAATATGAAATGCATCAGCATTAGCAGTTATGGCAATGCTAAAGCCAATTAAAAGTGCTACTCCTTTGGCATTTCGTCTGTAAACGCCAGTAGCTCGTTCCATTGATTTATCAAAAGTCTGCTCTATCTCTTGTTGTAATATATAAATTCCTTCTTCTGTAGTTTTAGCATTTTTTTGGGCACGCTTTGCTAATGCAGTCATGTTGCTTACTACGAATGGGGGCAGTTTTTTTGTGAATACTTGCAGGTTTTCACTGAAATATTCAAATGTTTTATAGGCTTCACTATTTTTATCTTGAAATTCATTGAGTAATTGTTGGTGAATATCACTACCGATATTAATTAAGTGAATAACTTCATTAATATTAGGTTTTAAACCTCTGAGCAAAATAGTTTGTTCAATATTATTAAATATATCTTTTCTAAGAAATATCAACTTTCGTAAAGCTTTACCAGCAAAAAAATCTTCTGGCATATCTTCTTGAAAAATTGCTATGTATCTATCTAAAGTTTGTGCCATCCGATTCATGCTAGTAACCAAGTCAGTTTTATTTTTTTGGAAATCATCGGTAATTTTTGCAAAGTTTTTCTCAATTATTTCTGTAAATTCCTGGTAGATGCTAACTGAAAATCTGCTGATATGATCATCTATATTATTTACTTGGTTATGAAAGTTTAACAAAATATTTTGTATTTCGTGTAACTGTTCATCTTTAAAATTTATCAGTCTTGATTCAGTTAATTTTTGAATAAGTGCTGGTATGCCTAATGTTTCCATGAGAGTTATGGCAAAACTCTCCGCAGGAATATAAGATGGCGCACTGTGTTTGACAATTTGTGACTTGCTATCATCTTTGCTATTCTCTTTTTCGTATTGTGTATATCCAAAAAAACTTTTAGTTCTTTTTTCTCGATATGGAAAAAATTTAACGGGAAGAGATGATAAGAACCAAACAAACTGGCGAGGTAAATTTGTTAAAAAGCCTTTTGATTCTTGGTTGACACTTTTAATCAACGGATGGTTGTACAATTGATTGACAAAGCTGATCACAGTATCACTATCTGAATTTTCGGCATCACCTGCTACAAGAATTTCAATGGACTTTTTTAGGTGTACTGCACGCCATTGTAAAACTGTATTAATCATTTCCTGAATTTCAGAAGCTAACAAGCTCAAAGTTAAGTAGATAAAAATTAAACCAATTGTTATATCTAAAATAAAAGGTAAACTCATTGACAGGTTCCTCAACAGGTATGTAGCATATTAACACTGGTAATATTTGTATCATTTTTACCAGCCAATAATTGTTAAATAAATTGAACAAAAATCAGCCAAACTTCCCAAAAATTATCCATGGCCAGAGAAAATTGAGTTAACCTTGGAACTTAGGAATTCTAGAAAATACCTATTGTTACTGGGTAGCAACATCAGAGATTTGCTTTAATCTCCATGTAATTAAACCAGCAAGCAAAGTGATGACTATAAAATATAAAATATGCAAGAAGGAAGTTCTATTTGGGGCTATCTAGAAAAACAGCACCGCGCGGTTAATAAAAGGATTGATTGGGTGTGGATAATCGTATTACTGTTGGCCGCAGCTTTACTGTTTAGTGTCAATCTTGGAGGATTACCGTTGCAAGATGGCGATGAAGCCACTGTGGCACAGGTTGCGAGGGAAATTTGCCATGCTCCAGCAGGTTCAATGGGATGGCTTTACCCAACCCTAGGAGGTGAACCATATCATAACAAACCACCTTTAATACATTTGCTGATTGCCGGGGCCTACTCTTTGGGAGGCGTCAGTGAGTGGACAACACGTTTACCTGGCTCAATTTTGACAGCATTCTCAGTACCACTGCTTTATACTATCGGTCGAGAGATATTTCGTCAACGTTGGGCAGCAATTTATAGTGCCTTGATTTATCTGACAATGCTACCCATAGTGCGTTATGGCAGATTGGCGATTTTAGATGGCGCAGTGGTTAGCTTTTTTATGATCATGATGTTGTGCTTGTTGCGATCGCGCCGGGATTTACGTTATTGTCTGGGTATTGGCATTGGACTTGGGTTGATTTGTTTAACCCAGGGGGTATTAGGTGTGTTATTGGCTTTCATTGCCATTATCTTTTTATTTTGGGATACACCCAGACTACTCAGTAGTTATTATTTTTGGATAGGCATCTGCATTGGCATGTTACCCGTAGCTGCTTGGTATTACGCCCAACTTCTGCACTACGGTTACAGTTTTGCTCAAGTTGGTCTGATCAATCAATCTCTGAGTCGAGTTGGCACAGCTATTGAGAAAAATTCTGCACCACCTTGGTACTATGTCATAGAAATTTTCAAATGGACATGGCCTTGGTTGATTTTTTTACCCCAAACTGTGCGATCAGTTTGGGAAAATCTTAACCTTAGCTGGGCGAAACTCTTAGTGGTATGGAGTGTCGTCTACTTAGTGACTATTTCCTTAATGAGTATAAAACTACCTTGGTATTTATTGCCCATTTACCCTAGTTTGGCCCTAGCTTTTGGTAATGAGTTAGCAGAAATAGAAAATCTGCCCATAACATCATCCTATCCGCGTACTTGGGTAGCTGGGTTGTCAATACTTGCTGTAGTCACTTCTGCGGCTAGCATTTACTTAAGTAGCACCACACCACACAAAACCGATTTACAGCTAATTTTTGCAGCAATAGCTGTGACTATGACTTTAGCGGCTATTTTAGCAGAACGAGGTAATGGGCAATTCTTGAAGATTTTGCTGTGGGGAAGTTATGTTTCTCTACTGCTATTGATGAAATCAAACTACTGGCTCTGGGAATTATGGGATGCTTATTCGGTCAAGCCAGTAGCGGAGATGATCAGGCAAGCAGATCCGCCAGTCAACAAAATTTATACATCTTATTCAAATCACAGACCTTCATTAGATTTTTATAGCGATTCTGAAGTCATCCTGAGTGAAAGGCATAAGCTCCGTAAACGCTATCGAACCATTGTTCCCGCTCCCGTAAGTGAACTGCAATATTATTGGCAGTACAGTAGACAACCTTACTTTTTAATACATGCAGATTTGCTCAAAGAACTCCAACTAGAATCAATGAAGCGGATTTCCCAAGCTGAAGACTGGATATTAATCACTAAAGAACCTAATCGGTAGGGGTAATTAACTTTTGCCCTTGTCCGGATTATTTCCCGTCTTGAGTTTTCTCAGTGCTGGGAAATTGGGGATCGTAGTTGGTATTTTCCTGCGTTACAGTCATCATAGTCAAGAAAATAGCCAGACCCACAGCCAAGCTTAATATAGGACGCTTGATCAGAATAAAATCTCGTATAATTCTAGCTAAAGGACTACTTTGACGACGTAGAGACGAACAAAGCATGATTTGTTTGAGCATAAACGGATCGCGCACGTAATGCCCACTGCGACACACTACTAGCCTTTGCTGACAATACGGACAGGTAAACAAGCCAATGTGTGACTCAGCTAGTCTTTGTTTAGCATTTCTTTGACAAATTGGGCAACCAACATAATGATTATCAAAGGTGTGTATATTCATCTACCTCGTCCGCTTAGTCCATTTACTCACTCTATAAGAATAGCTATATTCCATTTTGGAAAAACACTTAGTAGACCTCACGGTGCGATCCTACATCAGCCATGAATCACTCCTGTATATTTCTACAAAGCATGGTTCAATGGTCGCAACACGAATGTAGCTAGATTTAGATGAGGATGGCCTCTGTTTACTGCTCGCCCATGGTGCACCCATTAAGTTTACAAACAATATACAGACAATGTATTTTCTCTACAGAAAATAAGTAAGCACTCACTCGCATCTTACTAGTGATCGTTGACCGCGCCAATTTTGGATTTTGGATTAATCAGTTTTAGATTTTAAATTTCAGATCTGGGATTAACTGATTTTTTCATTTTCAATCTAAACTGCTCGTTGCGATGCTTAGGCTTCGCTAACGGCAATTTAAAATCCCCAATTTGTATCTCAAAGGAGGTAGAGTCAATCTAAAACACTCGCTGCGCTGTGTACACTTTGCTAACGTAAATCTAAAATCCAAAACTGTTTGACCATTGATGATTAATTCTTTCTATATTTAACCATTCTCATGATAAAAATTTTAACAAAGCCAATGTTTTTTTACCAAACTTTGTAATTTCATCCCATCACACTTAACTTGTCTGCTTAATCAAGAATGGCTGACAATAAGAATCAGTAGCGAAAATTTTAAGTTTTTTCTTACATTTATCCCACCTCTCAATGACTCTCTTGCCTCCCAGCAAAATGAGGAAGGTAACGGAAAAACCTATATTTCCCACACCTTCCACCCGTTTAACACAACTGATTAACCGATTTCAACTATCACCAGAAACTGTTGTATTATTTTTAGCACTGCTAGTCGGTGGCGGTACTGGTATGGGTGTAGTGACATTTCACTATTTAATTGAGCTGGTTCATCACCTGATGCAAGAAAAATTTATCAGTGCAATTATTGCCATTCCGGGGGACTGGACTTTAGCCTGTGTTCCCATCCTAGGGGGGTTAATTGTCGGATTGATGCGTTGGTATGCTCAAGACTTTGGCCCAGGACTTTCATCAATGATTGCAGCCTCCCAGGGAACAGAACTCAAGCAACAATTACGACCAGTAACAAAAATGTTAGCGGCCTCTGTCTCCTTGGGTAGTGGTGCTTCTTTGGGGACTGAAGGACCCAGTGTAGAAATCGGGGCAAATTTTGGGATGCTGTTGTCTGTAGTTCTTAAGGTATCTCAAGAGCGACAACGATTACTTTTAGGTGCTGGTGCCGCGGCTGGGTTAGCGGCTGGATTTAACGCTCCCATTGCTGGAGTATTTTTTGCTTTAGAAGTGGTGATGGGGGCAACATCTTTTGCTACCTCTGCTGTGAGTGTGGTGCTGCTAGCCGCAGTAGTGGCAGCATTAATTGCTCAAATTGGCTTGGGGGCACAACCGGCTTTTGACTTACCTGTTTATCAAGTCCGCAGTCTTTTAGAATTACCCCTTTATATTGGATTAGGTTTAGGAGCCAGTTTAGTTTCTCTCACTTATACAGGAAGTATTCATTTAGCAAAAGCTAGTTTTGCTAGGTTAATTTCAGGTTTTGGTTTATTAGTAGGTATTCCTAAACCCATTCATCCCTTGATTGGTGGTGTAATCCTCGGCACAGTAGCTTTAAAATTTCCCCAAATTTTAGGCATCGGTTATGAAACTGTCGAAGCCATGCTTCAAGATGTAGAGTTTTCTCTGGAGTTATTGATTGTGCTGTTAGTACTTAAATTATTGATGACGGCAATCAGTACAGGCAGTGGGTTTATTGGTGGTTTATTTGCACCAGCAATGTTTTTAGGTGCTTCTTTTGGTTCTGTTTACGCCAAAATCATTACCCTCCTATTTCCCGCATTTGGTGAGGTGATGGCGGCTCCCCCAGCCTATGCAATGGTAGGCATGGCAGCAGTTTTAGCTGCGAGTGTCAGAGCACCATTAACAGCTATTTTGATGTTATTTGAGTTAACCCGTGACTACCGTATTGTTTTACCTTTGATGGCAGCAGTTGGTTTAAGCGTGTGGGTAACAGAACGAATTAAGCCGAATTTTAACTCCAACTCCAATCTACAACAAATTGGTCTTTCTGACTTGAAAGACGAACAAGCGGAAATTATGCAGCAAATTTTGGTGAAAAATGCTATGGTTGCTAACCCCAAAAAGTTGCCTGCAACCTTGGGAGTGTTAGAAGCATCAATAGAAATGATCCACGATCGCTGTCGTAGTGCTTTAGTAATTGACGACGCAGGAAAATTAGTTGGTATCTTGTCTATAGAAGATATTAATCGTGTGCTTAGTCTCCCCCAAACTCACTCCCATTCTTCAAGTGAAATTACGACTGATTTATCTCGTCAAACTCTCATTGATATTTGTACCACTGAAATTCTTTATGCTTGGCAAGATGAACTCTTGTCTGAGGCTTTAGATCGCATGACTCTACGAGGTTTGCACCAGTTACCTGTGGTAGCACGAGATAATTATGAGTACATTTTAGGCTTACTAGAACGGGAGCAAGTTGCATTGATATGCAGCTTGGCTGTAACGAGTCAGGCACTACAGCACCATTTATCAGAAAGAGTCATTGGGCGTTAACCAATGGTCAGTAGCCAGTGGAAAAATTAACAACTGACAACTGACAATTTATTAAGCTGTAGCCTCTATGGGTTCCATATCTTCCTTCTCATCTTCATCTACCTGTCTCAGACGAATATGTTTTTTCCCCAAGGTGATAAGAAACTCATCTCCTGGTTTAAGGTTCATTTGTTTTGTATAAGCTGAACCTATCAGCAAATTACCGTTTGATTGCACACTAATTCTATAGCTAGCACTGCGCCCGCCACGTCCATTGGCACTGGGTGAACTGTCTAACTGAATGCCTTCAGCATCAATGAGGGCATTCAGAAATTTCATCATATTCACACGCTCTATACCATTTTTGGTAACGGTGTAATAGCCGCACTGCTTCGCTTTTTCTTCTTTGCTAAGGCTTTCTAGCTCTTTAACTTTTTTCAGCAGTTCTTCACCCTGTAGGGGTTCTATTTTTTTCAGTTTAGGCATCAACTTAGGTCGAAAATGAATGGTTGAAGTAATTGAATCGATTTTACTCTAGCTGACATTGAGCTAGTAGGAACACAATCCCTTACTTTTTATCTCAGCTTTGCCAAGTATATTACACTCTCATGTGAAATTGTTGCATAATTATCAATATTGTCAAGACAATCTATTTTATAAAATGCTCATAACTATATTTAGTTTGTCATCACTGCTAATATTCGTTTAATTTTTTTAAAGCCCCACCCAAAAATTGTACACTTGGTCAGCTTGATAGTGAGAACACAAGATGATCAGCAAACCTCATCCTTTAATCATTACCATTAGTAATTAATCACTCGTCACTCGTCAAAATACAACGACTGACAGCTGAGAAATCAACAAAACTTGCCAGCATGAAACTAACTACTAGAGGACATTACAGTGTAAAGGCATTGCTAGATTTGACTTTACAACCAGATTATGGACCCGCATCAGTGAGAGTGATCTCGCTTCGCCAAGATATCCCAGCGCCTTACCTTGAGAAGTTGCTGATAACAATGCGTCGGGCTGGATTAGTCAAATCAATTCGCGGTAGCATTGGCGGATACCAATTAGCATTAAAGCCAGCACAAATTTCCATAGGTCAAATTTTAGAGGCAGTGGGCGAAACTATTACTCATTTACCACATCACACACCAACGCCGGCACAAACTGAAGATTGGGTGACATTCACTCTCTGGCACAGACTCAACCAAAAGCTAAAAGAAGCTTTGTACAGTATTACTCTTGCTGATCTCTATTACGATGCTCGTAGTTGGCAAGCTTCCCTTGGAGAGGAAGCTAGTTTTGTTGTTTAGTCATTGGTCATTACTAATTCCCTTTCCAACAGAATACAAATGACATTATCTCTGGTTTTCATCGTTGCCGCGCTATTAGATTACTTCATTGGTGATCCTTGGGGTTGGCCTCATCCCGTACAAGTTATGGGGTGTCTAATTTCTCGCCTCACTAAATTTTTTATCCAAGTTTGTCATAATTCTCTAACACAACGCATAGCTGGAATCTTCTTAGGTTTGATTTTAATAATTGGTAGCGGCTGTGTCGGTTGGTTAATAATTGAAACTGCCAAATGGTTCCATCCATTGTGGGCAATTGTTGTGGAAAGCATTCTTCTAGCTAGTTGTTTTGCTTTAAAAAGTTTACGAACAGCAGCGTATCGGGTTTTAGAACCATTAACCGCCGGAGATTTAGAGTCAGCACGTAACATTTTAAGTAATTACGTAGGTAGAGATACACAAAAGCTCTCAGAACCAGAAATTTTACGCGCTGTGTTAGAAACTGTCACGGAAAATGCTACTGATGGGGTTATGGCACCACTGTTTTATGCAATTCTTGGTGCTTGTTTGCCTGGTGTGGGTTTAATTCCTTTGGCTTTAGCATACAAAGCTAGTAGCACTTTGGATTCCATGGTTGGTTACCGTCAAGCGCCATATACTTATTTGGGGTGGTTTAGCGCGAGGTTGGAAGATTACTTAACTTGGCTACCTTGTCGCTTAACGGTAATTACCTTGGGATTATTGTCAGGTAAACCCCGATATGTTTGGCGAATGTGTTGCCGAGATGGAGTAAAAGATCCCAGTCCCAACTCAGGCTGGAGTGAGTGTGCTTATGCGGCGATTTTAGGTGTGCAAATGGGAGGAACAAATTGGTACGGCGGAGTGCCTAAACAAAAACCACTACTAGGAGATGCTATGCATCCCATTACCCCAAAATCGATTCAAACTGCCTTATTACTGACTCGATACTCTTTTTTATTCTGGCTGGGGATAGTGATCGCTTTGTTATTCGTACTTGTAAACCGATAATTATTAATATAGAAAATTGGGCATTGAGACATTTTTGCTCCCCATTCATAATTCCCTTGTACAAATGCGATTCATGGCCTATCTATCCATTTCTCCATCTAAACTATGTCTGCCAAAGTAGTTGAAATCCTTTCTTCAGAAGACCTCCGTCGTACTTTAACTCGCCTGGCCTGTCAGATTGTTGAAAAATCCCGTGATTTATCCCAACTGGTACTCATCGGTATTTATACTAGAGGAGCGCTATTAGCAGAATTATTGGCACGTCAGATTGAAACACTCGAAGGTGTCAGCGTGGCAGTGGGGGCGTTAGATATCACATTTTATCGAGATGATCTCGACAAAATTGGATTAAGGACTCCAGCAAAAACCAACATTCCTTTTGACCTCACAGGCAAGACAGTTGTGCTGGTAGATGATGTAATTTTTAAAGGTCGGACGGTTCGCGCTGCTTTGAATGCCGTTACCGAATATGGTAGACCGGAAGTAATTCGTTTAGCGGTTTTAGTAGACAGAGGTCATCGAGAACTACCAATTCACCCAGATTTCCTTGGCAAGCAACTACCTACCGCTAAAGAAGAAATTGTCAAGGTTTATTTACAAGATTGGGACGGTAGAGATGCAGTTGAGTTGATGGGGGCAAATAACTAGGAATGACGACTTAGGACAATACAAAACCTCATACCTAAATCCTTTCCTTACTAGTCTTAGGCATCGTCAAACAACATCTGAAATTTTTCACCGCCCCGAAACCACAGCTTGTGCAAAATTTTAACGTAAACTTTTACACGGTCAACCAGATGAAGTTGCTGTAGTTTCTGACACTTGCCAAGTTACTGTTGAAGATAATGGAATTGGTTTTTATCAAAAGTATGTTGACCGTATTTTTCACACTTTCCAACCCTTGCATAGCCAAAGTTAATACAAATGTAATAGATGTGGTTGTGGGTGTGAGTCGTAAAGAGATGTGAATGCAGCAGTAAATATTCTCAATTTAGCAAAAAATAGGGGAGGGCATCCTCCTTCGCGTGGCGTCCCGTCAGGCATATTAAAGCTACAGAAACGGTGAATGTAAAATCCCCTAGCCTAAAGGCAGGGGAGTGTCAACACAGTAGAAACTATACTAGGACAAGAACTAAAGTTTATGGTCAGGTTGCCAATGAATTGTAATTTCTGGTTATTCTTCCTGGAGAGAGATTAATAAAAAACCGTAAAATGGCATTCTCTAACTTAACAGATATATCTTTATCTGGTATATCTGGGAGTATGTCGTAATTTAAACTTCAATTATTGATACTGTCTAACTTAGTGACTAATTTATGGGAGAAATTCAGCGTGGACGGTAGGCACACAACCGTCACAATGATCATGACGGATGATGATGAAGAAGACCACATATTAGTTCATAGAGCATTAGCAGAAAGCCAATTGCCAATCAATCTCCATATTGCCAGCAATGGTAAAGATCTGCTGGATTACCCGCACAATCGTGGTTCGTACAATGGCACAACTCACGCTCCACGTCCAGGGAGGGCTAATTTTACTACATTTAAATATGCCTAAAAAAACGGTTTTGAAGTACTGCAAAACTTTGATATTAAAACAGATCGCATACTACGCCTTACTACAGTGATAATACTATCAAATTTAGATACAAAACAGACACATATCATATTTACTATTTAGGTGCAAATTCCTTCATCACTAAACCAGTAACATTTACCTCCCTAGTTGAAATCATGAACAGTATAGGAAAATTCTGGCTTGAAATAGTGCAACTACCGCTAGAAGATTTGGGAGTAAGAAATGAACGACAACCCAATCAGAGTTCTGTTAGTTGACGATGATGAGGAGGATTATATTTTAACTCGTGATTGGTTTAGTGAATTTCAGGTAGCTGGCTGCGAGTTGGAATGGATAGATAATTATGAAATCGCCAAGGATATCATCGCTCAGAACAATTATGATATTTATCTTGTAGACTACCGTTTAGGAATTCATAGTGGACTAGAGCTATTGCGTCAAGCCATCGCCGAAGGCTGTTCATCCCCGATAATTTTACTAACTGGTCATGGAGACAGGGAAATAGACTTAGAAGCCATGAAAGCAGGCGCAGCAGATTATTTAGAAAAAAGCCAATTGACCGCGCCTTTACTAGAACGTTCCATCCGTTACGCTATGGAGCGTAAACAAACAGAACAGAAAATCCGCCAACAAGCCGCTTTATTAGACGTTGCTACCGATGCGATTTTTGTCCACCACGTGGACGACCCTGTTTTATTTTGGAACAAAGCAGCTGAAAGTTTATACGGTTGGAAAAAACAAGAAGCAATTGGCAAGAAAACACAAGAACTTTGGCATGAAAAAAATGAACCGCTATTACAAGAAGCATTCAAGCATCTGATGCAACATGGTTCATGGGAGGGAGAGTTACATCAAAAGACGAAATCAGGACGAGAAATTATTGTCCAAAGCCGTTGGACATTAGTGCAAAACTTTGGTAATACACCACAATCTATCCTAGTGGTTAATACAGATATTACCCAAAAAAAACAACTGGAATCTCAATTTCTCCGTGCCCAAAGATTAGAAAGCATTGGCACTTTGGCAAGCGGTATTGCCCATGACCTAAATAATGTTCTAGCGCCAATTATGATGACAGCCCAACTTTTAGAGTCGCAAACATATGATGAGCGATCTAGAAGGTTGTTGCCCATTTTGATTTCCAACGCTAAACGTGGAGCCAATTTAGTTAACCAGGTATTATCATTTACTCGTGGTCTTGAGGGAGAGCGCACTCTTTTACAACTAAAGCATTTAATTATAGAAATCCAACAAATTATTAAGGAAACTTTTCCCAAGTCCATAGAAGTTACTACCCAAATTCCTCAAAATCTGTGGACTGTATGTGGTGATGCTACACAATTACATCAATTGCTGATGAATTTGTGTGTTAATGCTCGTGATGCCATGCCCCATGGCGGGAATTTAAAAATATTGGCGGAAAATCTGTTAGTAGATGAGAATTACGCCAGAATGAACATTGATGCCAAAATTGGTTTCTATGTAGTTATTACTGTTATTGATACAGGAATGGGTATTAATCCAGAAATATTAGATCGGATATTTGAGCCATTTTTTACAACTAAAGAAATTGGTAAAGGAACTGGGCTGGGGCTGTCTACAGTTTTGGGGATTATTAAAAGCCACGGTGGTTTTGTAAATGTGCACAGTGAACCAGGACACGGCAGTCAATTCAAGGTATATTTGCCGGCACAAAAGATAGCAGAAACCATAGAAGAAGTGGAACAGAGTTTGCCCCAAGGCAATGGAGAATTAATTTTAGTTGTAGATGATGAAGCCACCATTCGCGATATTACGAAAACATCTTTAGAAAACTATAATTACCAAGCAATCACCGCCAGTGATGGTATTGAGGCCATAGCTTTGTATGTCGAAAATCGAGACAAAATATCTCTTGTCTTAACCGATATGATTATGCCCTCTATGGATGGGATGACAACTATTAGGACATTGCAAAAAATTAACCCAAATGTAAAAATTATAGCTGTCAGTGGATTGGCGACAACTGATAAACTCAAAGCGGCTCATGATGTTGGCATTAAAGCCTTTTTAGCGAAGCCTTACACAGCTAGTCAGTTATTGCAAACCATTAGTGCTGTTAAAAGTAAGGATTAGTTCTGCTACACGGAACTTAAAATCAGCTAAAAAATTTAATTACGCAACTGGGCGTAAATCCGGTTGATTGCTTGGGGTTTCAGACTTGTTTACTTTTCGTAATATAGTTAGTTTGATTTTTACTTACAGGCATTTCACATAAGTGAGGTAAACCCTTAGCGGGGAAGATTCGTAGTAATGTGGGAAGAAAGAGCAAATATACCATAGGCTAAATTCATACACTTAACTCGTTTGAGATGTTCACAAATGGAAGATCCACAGAAGAACTACATTAAAATTGATCCTGCAACACTTGTTTTAATTGTCTCTGCCTTAATTCTCTTACCCCTAATAATTACTGGTTTTTTCTTTCACTAAAGCAGCATTAACCTTATCCTTGTTTTGCACACCAGAACCTGTCCCTCCCCTGACCAAGGAGAGGGTTTGGGCTAGTGGGATGATGGCTACTTGGGTAAAACTTGCTGTAATGCGGACAGAAGTTGGTCAACGTTTTCTCGGCGACTATTAAAACCCATTAGTCCCACTCGCCAAACTTGACCGGCTAATTGACCCAAACCGCCGCCAATTTCAATATTATGTTCATCGAGTAACCGTTGAGCGATGGCTTTACCATCTACTCCTGTGGGAATACGCACAGTAGTCAAAGTTGGCAGACGATACTCCTTCTCAACGTGCATACTTAAGCCTAAATCTTCTAATCCTTCCCAGAGATACTCTGCATTCTTTTGATGACGCTCCCAACAATTGGCTAATCCTTCTTCTGCCACTAGACGCAGTGCTTCCCGCAAGCCATAGTATAGACTAATGGGTGCTGTGTGGTGATAGGTTCGTTCTTTCCCCCAATATTTACGCAATAAAGACATATCTAAATACCAGTTGGTCACCTTTGTAGAACGCTGCTGCAGTTTTTCTACTGCACGAGAACTCATGGTAAAAGGTGAAGCACCAGGAGAACAACCCAATCCTTTTTGACTACAACTATAAGCCAAGTCAACTCCCCAAGCATCCAAAAATATCGGCACACCACCTAAACTGGTAACTGTATCTACCAACAACAAAGTCCCAAATTCACGGCACAACTCAGCCACTCCTTCTAAAGGTTGACGTGCACCTGTGGAAGTTTCGGCGTGAACCAAAGCCAAAATTGCCGGACGATGCTTTTCTACAGCCGTGCGAAGTTCATCAAGGCTAAAAACTTGCCCCCAAGGTTTGGGGATAGTTCGCACATCCGCGCCATATCGCCCAGCTATGTCTACCAGGCGATTGCCAAAGTATCCAGCTACACCAATCAAAACCACATCACCCGGTACTGTAGCATTAGCGATAGTTGCTTCCATTGCGGCTGAACCCGTACCACTAACTGCTATGGTGTGATAGTTTTCTGTTTGCCATACGTAGCGGAGCAGAGATTGAATTTCATCCATGAGTTCCAAAAAAGCTGGGTCGAGATGCCCAATTAGTGGGGTATTCATGGCTTGAAGAACGGCGGGATGGGCATTGGATGGGCCAGGCCCCAATAGCAGACGCAATGGAATTTCTAGAGGTTTTAGTGGTAAGCGGTGACTGTCGTTAATGGAAATAGTTGGCATCATGATTTGCTTTTGCCTAAACGATACTTAATTTATCGCATCAAAAGTGATACCAAACCTGAAATCAAAGAATGACCTTCTTGACCTTATCCCCCACTCACTGCTTACTTGGTGCAGGGGGAGATTCCAAACATCACTTTTTGGGGTTCGTTTTTTTAACAAGTTGCTTGACCCAAGTAATAAAGCGGTTTGACTTTTGAATTCAAGGTGGTACTAGCTGTCTCTTTCATCTTTGATACGAATGCGACGCTCAAACAGCTCCTTAATGACCAGGGTAGCACCAGCAAGTCCGGCTAAAACCACCGAAGCGGCAAAGGCGCTTTGGGAATCGTAATTGCGATAAGCCTCTTCTACATATAGGGTGAGGGTCTGGCTACGGCCAATTAAGTTACTCGATACTACAGCAATAGCACCATACTCTCCCATAGCCCGAGCAGTGGTGAGAATAATTCCATAGAACAATCCCCAACGAATAGAAGGTAGTGTCACTCGCCAGAAAGTTTGCCATTCTCCAGCCCCCAAGGTTTTGGCAGCTTCTTCTTCTTGAGTGCCCACTTCTTCTAATATTGGAATTACCTCCCGAGCTACAAAGGGCATTCCCCCCATCATAGTCGCCAGGGCAATACCAGGGAAGGAAAAAATAATCTTGATGTCCAAGGATTGTAGTAGAGGGCCAAGTAGCCCATTGCGTCCATAGAGGGAAACAAGCATTAAACCTGCCACAATGGGTGAAATTGAAAACGGTAAGTCAATGATACTGAGTAACAGAGTACGTCCCCGAAACCGACGACGGGCAATTACCCAAGCTGCACATAGCCCAAAGACTATATTTAATGGTACAGCTACTGCTACAGCTAATGCCGTAAGACGCAAAGCTTGAATAAAATCAGGACTGGTAAGATTGGCAAAAAATGGGCTGATACCTCGGCTAAAAGCTCCAATAAATACATAAAGAGTGGGAAGAAACAAGACCAGCACTAAATAGGTGACTACAGTTGCAATCAAAGCAACTTTACCCCACTCTTTATTTTGCTGGGATTTGACTGTATTTGGGAGAGACCGGGTAGATTTGGGTTCAACCCTCATAATGGTGCCTCCAAGCTTGCAATAAATTCACTATCAGCAACAATACCAGGGAAATAACCAGTAATACTGTGGCAATAGCGGTAGCCCCAGCGATGTCATTTTGTTCAAGGCGCTGGAATACCAGAATGGGAGCAATTAAATCTCGATAGGGAATATTAGAAGCAATCAAAACCACTGAGCCGTATTCTCCCACCGCCCTGGCAAAAGCTTGGGTCGTACCCGTCAGGACGGCAGGTATGAGGGGCGGTAGCACTACCCGCCAACAAGTTTCCCACTGGGAAGCCCCCAGAGACCAAGCAGCTTCTTCGATGCTATGGTCTAACTCTTGCAGTACAGGCTGTACGCTGCGAACTACAAAAGGAACAGAAATAAACACCATCGCCACCGCCACCCCCAAGCGAGTGAAGGAAACCCTCATGCCCAAGGGCGCGAGAAACGAACCAATCCAGCCTTGCTCGCTGTAAACAGTACTGAGGGTAATACCTGCAACTGCTGTGGGTAGGGCAAAAGGTAGGTCAATCACTGCATTTAGAACTCGTTTCAAGGGAAAGTCGTAACGCACCAGCACCCAAGCTGTAGCAGTACCAGCCACGCAGTTAATAGCGGACGCAAAAAAGGCAGTACCAAATGTGATGTTGTAGGTTGACAGGGCAACAGGAGCGGTAGCCAGCCGCCAAAACTCCCCAGGTGTTAGGGTTGTAGCCCGTAGTATCAAGGCTGAGACGGGCAACAGTAAGACAATGGAAAGATAGGTAATGGTAATTCCCCACGGCAAAGAAAAGCCCTTCAGCCAATTTTTGGGATTAGGGAGGAAGGTAGATTGTGTGTTTGAAAGTGTCATGACTTGAGGAGGTGAGTTAGGCCTAACGTCGGGCAATATTGGCTTGGATATCATCAAAGATTGCGCCGTCGTCAAAGAATTTGGGACTGACTTGATTCCATCCACCAAAGTCTTCGATGGTGAACAGCGTCGAGATTTTGGGATAGTTGCCGGCAAATTCCGCCGCTACTTCTGGTATCACAGAGCGAAATCCCACTTTGGCGAACTCGCGCTGGGCTGTGGGGGTAAAGAGAAACTGCACAAAGGCTTCTGCTACCTCGCGGGTACCTCGCTTGTCAACATAGCTATCGACTACGGCAATGGGGCTATCAATAGAAATATTAATTTCGGGAACTAGGTAAGGTAAATTTTGTCCCTGCTCTTTAGCTAAGATTACTTCGTTTTCGTAGTTGATGAGTGCATCTCCCTGTTTTTGCACAAAGAATGCGTCAGTTGCTTCACGGGCATCTCTTGGTAAAACTGGTACATTGGCGTAGACTTTAGTCACAAACTCTTTGGCTTGTTCTTCAGTGCCGCCTGTTTTGATTATCTTCCCCCATAGGGCCATGTAGTTCCAACGAGCGCCACCAGAGGTTTTGGGGTTAGCAGTGACTACGCTGATGTCATCCCGGGCTAAATCATCCCAATTTTTAATATTTTTCGGGTTGCCTTCGCGGGTAACAATCACGCCTACAGAACGGTGAACAATGCCGTCGCCATTGGGTGTTTTTTTCTCCCAGCCAGGTTTAATTAGTCCGGCATTTTGAATTTTCAAGGTGTCTGCCGATAGCGCTAGGGCTACTATGTCTGCTTCTAAACCGTCAATTACAGCACGGGTTTGGTAGCCTGAACTGCCGTAGCTTTGGCCAAAGGTGACAATCTGCCCGGTTTTTTCTCGCCACTCTTTGACAAAGAGGGGGATAATGTTTTTATATGCGGGGCGGGTGACGGCGTAGCTGAGTAGGGTAAGTTCTTTTCTTGCTGAACCACTTTCACTATTACCAGGAGCGCAGGCGGAGATCCCAATACTTAAGCAGACTGCTACCAAAAACGGGGAAATCAAGCTTTTTAATAATGATGTGTGTTTCCATTGATTCCAATTATCCAGCCACATACTGAGCTTAAGGCTCCTCAATTTAAATCTACAGTTAATCTATCAAGTTATGGGCTTTTTGGGTTTAGTCATAGATATTACAGTAGGACTTACACACCGTACAAATTTATTATTTTGTGGATTGAGGGAAATGGGTCGTTTCAGGCTTTTATCAATCATTCTTTGATAAATGGCGATGGCCTAAAATTGTGAGAGAATAAACGTTAAGTCTCTAAAATCCATACTTCCTATTTAGTTTGTTCTGTCAATGCGTCAGTTCTAGAAGCGTGCCTTTGACATAATGATTGTCAACGATTACAGCGTGGCTATCGCTGACCAAGTTATGATTAAGTTTATGTAGAAAATTTTGCCTACAGTTACTAATTAGACTGTCCCAAATCTCCGCTCTCTTCGCTGATAGGCAGACAAGGCCTGGTAGAACTCATTACGGTCAAAATCTGGCCAAAGAGCATCCGTAATATAAATTTCCCCATAGGCCATTTGCCAGAGGAGAAAATTTGAAAGTCGCATTTCGCCACTAGTACGAATTAATAAATCGGGGTCAGTAATTCCTGCTGTGTACAGGTGACGCTCAAATAACTGTTCATCAATTTGATCAGGTTTAAGGACACCTTGCTGCACTTTTTCGGCGATGGCGCGGCAAGCTTGTAAAATTTCCTGCCGTCCACCATAATTAGTAGCTACCGTGAACCGAATAGCATGATTATGGCGGGTTGCTGCCATTGAGCGGGAGATTTCTGCTTGTAGTGATAGCGGTAAAGCATTTAAATTGCCCACAAACTGGATTTGCACATTCTCCTCGATCATTTCCCGTAGCTCTTGGCGTAAAACTTTTTGGAACAAAGTCATCAAAAAATCTACTTCTTCGTGGGGTCTTTTCCAGTTCTCGGTAGAAAAAGCGTAAGCGGTTAACGCCTGAATACCCCAATCTTTACAACAGCGCAGCAAATTCTTGAGAGCATCCACTCCTCGCTTATGTCCCATAATTCTGGGTAGACCTTGACGTTTAGCCCATCGACCATTGCCATCCATAATCACTGCAACGTGCTTTGGCAGTAGTTCTCGTTTTAAGTCAGAGGGTAAATATTGCAATTCAGTTTGTTGTGCTGTCATTTTTTATTTCGAGAAGCGGTCGATGGTAATCCGAGTAAACGTGAAACTAGTATTATTGCCTTACGACCCATCTGAAGACCCAAACCTAATAAACTAGGAGCAACTGCCTCCCGGTCTACAGCTGGAGATAATCGAGCCTCCAAGGACTCTTTGAGTGTTCTAATCGTCAGTGGTCGATTGAGAGTTCCTCGTTCCGCTAGGGAAATAGAACCCGTTTCTTCTGATACAACGACACAGATACAATTTTCCACTCGCTCAGTAATTCCCATTGCAGCCCGATGGCGTGTTCCCAACTGGCGGGAGGCTGTGCGTCCCGAAAGGGGCAAAATTATACCTGATGAAACAATACGCGAGCCACGGATCAAAGTTGCTCCATCGTGCAGTAAAGTTTTTGGTTGAAAAATTGTCTGTATGAGTTCCTTAGAAACATCAGCATTCAGCTTAACTCCAGGCACAGAAAAATCCCGCTCGTGAATCGGACCAGTTGTTTCCAAAATCAGCAAAGCTCCTATGCGGTTTTTTGAAAGTTCTTTAACCGCATCCACAATTTCATCAATCACAGTATCAGACTTGGGGATTGTTAAACTGGATGGTTTAAATAACTGCTGGAATTCACCACGTCCCACTTGTTCTAAAAAGCGGCGAAACTCTGACTGGAGAGCAACAGCCATGGCTACAGCACAGCCAATCACCAACTTTTCGAGAACAAAATTTAACAGTAGTAGACCCATTCTGCCACTAATTGCTGAGGCTAACATCAAGATAATGAAACCCCGCACCATCCAAAGTGTTCGACGCTCACTAATAATAACTAGTATCATATATGTCAGCGCTAACACTAACAAGATATCCAGAGTCCCAAGCAGCAAGGACTGCGACCATCCCAGGTTTGTCAGCCATTGCTTCCACGAATCTCTCATGACATCTGGATTACTCTTTGTTGTGCCTCAATATTCTGTCATTTCCCCGTCGTTTTTATGCGCCAAAGGTTTACGCTTGAGGAATCAGCGAGTGATGAATCATTAGCTATTGGTGATCATTTTTTAGCTATTGATTCTAGAAACCTCTTTTCCGCACCCTCCCTGTCCTAAAAGAGTAAGTCTATACAAAACTCACGGAATCACCCAAAAACCATGGAACAACCTTTTCTTGTTCTGTGGAAATTCCTGGGTATAGGAAGTTTTGGAGCTTTGTATACAAACCAACTTTAAGGAAAGAGAGGGTTGAGAAAAAATGGGCTTTTTAGCTTCTAAGTTCACAGTAGCTTTTACCCCGGAAGAATGCCAAAGGCCGACAAGTGGGGAAACTCCCAAAATTCAACCTTTATGCTTGTTACTTCCGCGCGTTTAGTCTGTCTGGTAGACAATCTTGTCGAATCAAGTCCTGATAACTTTCCCGGCGCAAAATTAGGTTGGCATCACCATTTGCCACTAGAACAGCTGCGGGTCGGGATAAGCGATTATAGTTAGATGCCATACTGTAGTTGTAGGCACCAGTTGCCATAACCACGAGAATATCCCCTGGTTCAGTTTTTGGCAGTTGGGCATTTTTAATGAGAATATCCCCCGATTCACAATGTTTACCGGCAATTGTTACGGTTTCTGTGACAGGAGCAGACATTTTATTGGCCACTACTGCACGATAAACTGATTGGTAAGTTATCGGTCGGGGATTGTCGGACATGCCGCCATCAACTGTCAAGTAGGTACGAATGTCGGGTACAACTTTCGATGATCCAATAGTATAGGCCGTGATGCAGGCTGTGGCAATGAGCGATCGCCCGGGTTCACATAACAATTTTGGCAAAGGTAGATTCTCCGCGGTGCAAGCTTCTTGAACGACTTCACAAATTGCCTTTACCCATTCTTCAATACTGGGGGGATCGTCGGATTCAGTGTATTTAATTCCTAAACCACCACCAACATTCAATTCTGTGACGCTTAAACCGTAATTTGCTGCCTTTTGTAACCACTGCACCATGACAGCGGCCAAATCTTGGTGGGGTTGGCGTTCAAAAATTTGGGAACCAATGTGAGCGTGTAACCCTATGCAGTTTAAAGCAGGTTGCTGACTAACAAAGGTCAATACTTCGTCCAAATCATTGGGGTCAAAGCCAAATTTACTATCTAAATGTCCTGTGCGAATATATTCGTGGGTATGGCATTCAATCCCTGGTGTTAACCGCAACATGACCCGGATGGGCGAAGATGTTTCCCCTCCTTGTTTTGCTATGTTCACCAATGTATGTAGTTCTTGCCAGTTATCTGCCACAATAGTGCAACCGGAATCAATGGCTAAAACGAGTTCTTCACGAGATTTATTATTACCGTGGAGGTAAAGTTTATGCGCCTGCACACCAGCAGTCAGAGCCGTGTAAAGTTCGCCTCCTGAAACTACATCTATTCCTAAACCTTCAGATGCAGCGATGGCGCAAACAGCCAGACAACTCCAGGCTTTTGAGGCGTATAATACTTGAGATTCACCCTGGTAATATTGCTTAAATGCGTCTCGGTATTGCTGACAAGCTAAACGCAGCGTTTCCTCATCTAAAATGTACAAAGGTGAACCAAACTGCTGCACTAGTGTCGTGACATCACACCCACCAATTTCCAGGATGTTTTGACTATTAACTTTGGCAGTCAAAGGCAAAAGTTCCTGGTTGGGGGAAACATTTGCTTTTGGGTTGCGCTTTTGAGGTAAATACTGACTACCAGTATATTGAACCCCAGTGGGGTGAGTCGATACCATAGTTTTTATAAATTGTCCTTGCTCAAAGTTGAAAATTTTCTGGGCGTGGCGTGAGTAGGTGTCCCGATTCTCAGTTTACCGAAAATAAGTCGGTAACAGCAGATATGCCTGAGTTCAGTTTGCCATTGTCTTGAAGCGCTCTTTTTTTATTCTCCATTCCCCATTAACGTGACTTTATTAGACTTGAAGATTAAATCATTGACTTCAGAGAATTTGAGTGCCATCCTGGAACTGGATCAAGCCTGTTTTGGCGGTTTGTGGACTATGGAAGGCTACCAAAGAGAGTTAGATAGTCCTAACAGTGAATTCCTGGGTTTGTTCTCCCCTCTTGTTCCGGCAAAACTGCTAGGAATGGGTTGCTTTTGGGGGATCTTAGACGAAGCACACATCACAATTTTGGCAGTTCATCCCCAATATCACCGTCAAGGCTTAGGACAGCTTTTACTATATTCCCTACTTGAAACGGCTAGGGATCACGGCTTAGAACGAGCTACCCTGGAAGTTCGTGCCTCTAACGTGGTGGCCATGTCTTTATATCAAAAATTTGGCTTCAAAATAGCGGGGCGGCGTAAACGTTATTACCAAGACAACGGCGAGGATGCTTTGGTGCTGTGGCTATCAGAGTTACAATGTCCCCAATTTACAAAAACTCTGAAAAATTGGCAGACTGCTGTGAGCGATCGCTTGAAGCACTCTTTTTGGCAGATGCTTTGAGTCATTGGTGATTGTTGAAATTTTTCACCATCTTGGTTGACAGATAAAAATCACTTAACCGCCATTAAGATCACATTAATGACCAAAAATTCAGGTTTACGCCAAAACATTTGATTTAAATATTTAATTAAACCAAAGATTAAATTTTGAAAAAAATATCAATTGACCATATTCTTGACTATAGTCTGACGAATGTGTTATTAGTTAGCGTTTGTAAATGGTTAAATAAAGCATTAAGAATAGTGGTATGTTGCACAGTGGTCAAGCCCAGAAACCCTGGTAGAC
The DNA here is from genome assembly GCF_029891685.1 of Umezakia ovalisporum Ak1311. Taxonomy (NCBI): domain Bacteria; kingdom Bacillati; phylum Cyanobacteriota; class Cyanophyceae; order Nostocales; family Nodulariaceae; genus Umezakia; species Umezakia ovalisporum. The sequence continues at coordinate 40,217 of NZ_JANQDJ010000071.1, forward strand.
TTAAGCTCCTCAGTATAGCAGCCATAAAAGAAGTAATAAATAGTTAGCACTTGCGCTATTACATAGGGCGAAAGTTTTTGGTGGCCTATAATCTTTATACAGGCATCCAAAAGCAGAGCCTGTGCTAAAATCAGCATACCGGCACGACGCAGGTGATGGGAAAAATGCCATGTTTGAACGCTTCACAGAAAAAGCCATTAAAGTAATCATGCTGGCCCAAGAAGAGGCCCGCCGCTTAGGTCACAATTTCGTGGGAACCGAACAGATCCTCCTGGGTCTGATTGGGGAAGGTACGGGAGTTGCGGCTAAAGTGTTGAAATCAATGGGTGTCAATCTCAAAGATGCCCGCATTGAAGTAGAAAAAATCATAGGCCGGGGTTCAGGCTTTGTGGCCGTGGAAATTCCGTTTACGCCACGGGCAAAGCGAGTTTTAGAACTATCCTTGGAAGAAGCGCGCCAATTAGGGCATAACTACATTGGCACCGAGCATCTGCTGTTGGGCCTGATCCGGGAAGGGGAAGGTGTGGCAGCCAGGGTGCTAGAAAACCTAGGGGTGGATTTATCAAAAGTACGAACCCAAGTAATCCGAATGCTGGGAGAAACAGCAGAGGTTTCAGCCACTGGGCCATCGGGTCGCACCAAAACACCAACCTTGGATGAATTTGGCTCGAACCTAACCCAAATGGCGACGGACAACAAGCTAGACCCAGTTGTGGGACGGGCCAAAGAAATTGAACGGGTGATCCAAATTTTGGGTCGGCGGACAAAAAATAATCCAGTATTGATTGGTGAACCAGGAGTTGGGAAAACAGCGATCGCTGAAGGTTTAGCGTCACGGATTGCCAACAAAGATGTGCCTGATATCCTGGAAGATAAGCGGGTGGTCACTCTAGATATCGGCTTGCTGGTGGCGGGTACCAAGTACCGGGGTGAATTTGAAGAACGCCTCAAAAAAATCATGGATGAAATCCGCTCGGCGGGTAATGTGATTCTGGTGATTGACGAGGTACACACCCTAATTGGTGCAGGTGCAGCGGAAGGAGCCATCGACGCAGCAAATATCCTCAAGCCAGCTTTGGCTAGAGGGGAGTTGCAATGTATTGGTGCCACCACTCTTGATGAGTACCGCAAGCACATCGAGCGAGATGCAGCCTTGGAGCGACGCTTCCAACCGGTAATGGTGGGTGAACCGTCAGTTGAAGAAACTATTGAAATCTTACACGGGTTGCGCGAACGCTACGAGCAACACCACAAGCTGAAAATCTCCGATGAAGCTCTTGTAGCGGCTGCGAAATTATCTGACCGTTACATAAGCGATCGCTACCTCCCAGACAAAGCTATCGATTTAATCGATGAAGCTGGTTCTAGGGTACGTTTGATTAACTCCCAATTGCCACCCGCAGCTAAGGAGTTAGACAAGGAACTACGTCAAATCTTAAAGGAAAAAGACGACGCTGTACGCTCGCAAGACTTTGATAAAGCAGGAGAACTGCGCGATCGCGAAATGGAAATCAAAGCTGAAATTCGCGCCATCGCACAAAGCAAAACCAACAGTTCCAGCAACCAAGGTGAAGAACCCGTAGTAGATGAAGAGGATATCGCTCACATTGTGGCTTCCTGGACTGGCGTACCAGTAAACAAGCTCACCGAATCGGAATCCGAAAAGCTGCTGCACATGGAAGACACCTTGCATCAGCGTTTGATTGGTCAAGAAGACGCTGTGAAAGCAGTTTCACGGGCAATTCGCCGCGCTCGTGTCGGTTTGAAAAATCCCAATCGACCCATTGCTAGTTTTGTCTTCTCCGGTCCAACGGGTGTAGGTAAAACTGAGCTAGCGAAGTCTTTGGCATCTTACTTCTTCGGTTCCGAGGAAGCAATGATCCGCCTGGATATGTCGGAATACATGGAACGCCACACTGTCAGCAAGCTGATTGGTTCGCCTCCTGGTTATGTTGGATACAACGAAGGCGGTCAATTAACTGAAGCTGTGAGACGGCGACCCTATACTGTGGTGCTGTTCGACGAAATCGAAAAAGCCCACCCCGATGTCTTCAATATGCTGCTGCAAATTTTGGAAGACGGTCGGTTAACTGATGCCAAAGGACGTACGGTAGACTTTAAGAATACCTTGCTGATTTTGACTTCCAACATTGGTTCTAAAGTAATTGAAAAAGGCGGTGGCGGTATCGGCTTTGAATTCGCCGATGATGCTACTGAGACTCAATACAACCGCATTCGCTCTCTGGTGAATGAAGAACTCAAGCAGTACTTCCGTCCTGAATTCCTCAACCGCCTAGATGAAATTATTGTCTTCCGTCAGTTGAGCAAGCTAGAGGTAACACAAATCGCCGATATCATGCTCAAGGAAGTATTTGGTCGTCTAACTGAGAAGGGTATCACTTTAGAGGTGAGCGATCGCTTTAAGGATCGTTTGATTGAGGAAGGTTACAGCCCCAGCTATGGCGCAAGGCCGTTACGTCGAGCGATTATGCGCTTGTTAGAAGATAGCCTAGCAGAAGAAATTCTCTCTGGTCGCATTAAGGATGGCGACATCGCCTACGTTGATGTTGATGAGAGTGGTAACGTTCAAGTTAGTGCTGGACAGCGCCGCGAGTTATTAACTCAGGGTGTTGATTCCTAGTTAGAAATTATAAAACTTAAATCAGCGGTGGGGAATTTCCGTTCTCTACCCTTTTTTTTGTGAAGCACCAGGCGCAAGAGAAAAGAAGGAGGGTTTTGTGGCTGATACCAATTCTCTATGAAGATGCACTAAATTAAGAGAAGTAAAATCAGGTGCATCTGTATGGGAAATCAGTTGTGAGGAATTACAACACCGATTGCGTCATGCAGTTACTGGCGCAACCAAAGAAAGGGTACAGATGCTCTACTGGCTCAAAACCAAAGCGCATGCTCTATCGCTACGAGACAAGAACTATCACAAAGATTAGGAAGAAACGAATCAACCGTGTACCGTTGGGTAAAAAGGTATCAGCAAGAGGGAATCGAAGGATTGCTGGAGTTGAAAACTCCTCCAGGAAAACAAAGTTTAGTTCCACCCCAAGTGATGAACCAACTACAGCAAGACTTGAGTCAACCCCAAGGATTTAACAGCTACAGCCAAATCCAAGAATAGCTATCTCAAAAGTGCTGAGTGACACTGGCTTACAAAACGGTACATAAAATTGTCCGCTACAAGCTCAATGCCAAATTAAAAGTACCAGGCCCACCCAGTGCCAATGCTAAACCATAAGTGCAAAAAGCTTTAAAAAAAAACTCCCAGAAATAATCACAGTGTTATTGCGTCACTTTGGAGGTAGAGAATTAATTCTTCCCTACAGTTTTTCATGTATAGTCATCCTATTTGAGTTGAGAAATTATCAGTGAGGAAAGGGAACAGGGAACAGTTTCCGCTATCGGTCATCCCTAAATTTTCTGATTTATCTAACCCAAAATGTACACTTTTGATGGTAAAGCCTTCAAAAACCCTGCACCTGTTTTGTTTTTTTAGCGACCTCAAACCTTTGATTTATATAGGTTTTACATTTATTCAGCCAGCTCTATTTATTTCTCCCCAGATGCAACCTTTAAGGGATACAGAGGTTCGGATCCATTTAATTGCCAAATTCTCCACACTAGTACAGCAGCTACAGTTAACCAAACACAGGAAAATGATAAAATCATCCCTGCTAAAGGATTAGTTTCCCAATAAATTGCTGTCACCACTAGCGCAGATAACCAAGGACCTAAAATAACTACAGGAACAGCAGTACCTAATCTCCGTTCTACGGTAAAAATTGTATTCCAAGTATCCCCTAGAGCTAGATGTACCACAAACAGAATTAAAGGTAATACCAAAAATTGGTGATTCATTGTTTGCCAAACTAATACAGAGGAAATCACCCGCAAAACTGCTATTATCATCCAAACTATGGGAAATGCTAAAGGTGGCGGAGACCATCTGGGTCTAATTACTTGGTCATAGGTGGTACGAGAACGGGTATTATCTAAAAGGGAAAAAATCCGGGAACGGATACTTAAGACAGCAAAAAATAATCCAGTTAATGCAGTGCTAACCCAACTGGGGAAACCGGAATTATTATCAATGAACATAATTAATTTTTCCATTCCCACCAACACAAGAATCATCACTGCTATTTGTAGGATAGTCCCTAGTTTATAAACTAAAACTGCGTTGATATCTAGTTCTTGTGTGGTGGCTGTTGAGGTGTTGGGGGAGTTTTGTTTACCAGGTTTTACCCCCATAACTGTGTTGACGAACTTTTCCAGTATTCGTGTTTTGGCTTGGTTCATAATTAAGAGATGGTGAGTAGTTGGTAAGTATTAATAATAATTAATTATATATTAGGCTTTTTTACATTGAGACAAAAATAAAAATTATTTGAGAGTTACTAATTGAGTAATATGCAAAAAAATAAGTAATTATTCTTCAATTAACCAACCTCGTTGTATACCATCTTCAATTGCTCTAGTCCAGTCCATTGTTAAATGTTTCCTAACTTTATGGAATAAATGTCGGACTACCTTCGGATTAATCGGATTTTTCATGTATGTTTCTTCATACCTAAATTCTCGATCAGTATTTTTTTGTTGACGTAGTACATAAATATGATCAACTTTGTACTTTCTAAGATTGACATCACTGCTTAATTTTATCCACTCCATGAGTACGATATACAAACTATTGGGATTTCTTGCTTTTAATTCCTCTGCTGCTCGTGATGAACCTTCTAACATAGTTTTATCCAGGTATGTTTTACATTCAATGACAATTACTGGAATATCAAATATATGAGTTTCTGTATTACCTGTAATTGTCACTTCTGAATAGTTTTCTGGTTCTTCTTTAATCAGGGTGGACATTTCACCAGAATTTTTTTCTGTTTCTGGAGGTGTAACTGCTTCAAATGATGCTTCAATAGTTGCACCAATCACAAAATCATGGTCTTTCTTTTCAATACGTGCATAGGGATGTTTGAGCATTTCAGCATATTTTGGAGGAACAAAAAAATATCTTTAAAAGTATGAGATTTTCTAATGAGAGCATTTACCCCAAAATCTCTAGCTAAATCTCGAAATAAATAATAAAGAAATTCTTCCAATACACTAGAGTGAAGATTTGAGCGAGAGTCAAACTTTTCAGCATAATGTTGTTGATCTAAGAAATCCAGAAATGTTGAATGTCGTTACAAAACTTTACATAGTTAGATATAGTAGTCCTATCAAAGGTGAAAATGTCAACATCTCATAATATCTTCCATCCAATGAACATAACTGATTTGTTGACACATACAAGCTTGAAGGT
>NZ_JANQDJ010000072.1:0-11662 GCF_029891685.1 Umezakia ovalisporum Ak1311
AACCTCGATTCAGTTATCCCTGTTCGACGCGGTAATCCCGCAGATGAACGAGCTACCCTTTTATATGCCAGGGTTTCAAGTCGCGGTCAGAAAAACGACCTCTCTGAACAAATTGAGTTTCTTGCTGCTCGTTACCCCGACACAGAAATCATCACCGACATCGGAAGCGGACTTAACTTCAAAGGAAAAGGTCTTCAAACCTTACTGGACAGAGTTCTCACAAACACTTGCAAGCTTGTTGTCATTGCCCACAAAGATCGGCTTTGTCGCTTTGGGTTCGATCTTATCTCATGGATCTGTGCTAGGCAGCAGAATCTCTAACTTTGTTCTTGAGGAAATTGAGGAACTTGTGCTATTTCTTGCATTAGTTTTTCCTTATCACGGCGGCGTTTTTTTGCATAAAGCTGAATAGTCACCGCCATGAAAATTATTAAGGCAAAAACCCCCCAAGCTGTAATGTCTGTGGGTAAATTATCTTTAAACACAGCTAGTAAGACAATCACTAATAACATGACTGTGGGTGCTTCATTTAAAGCCCGTAACTGTTGACTACTCCAGCGACATTCATCTGCGGCTAACTGTTTCATGAGACGACTACAGTAATAATGATAACCCAGTAACAGCGCAACAAATAGCAGTTTAATGTGCAACCAACCCTGTCTTAAAACCTCCGGTTCCGTGCTTAATAAACCTATGGCCATTGCTACGGTCAGGAACATTCCTGGAGTAGTAATGATATTGTAGAGGCGTTTTTCCATAATGTGATACTGATTTTTCAGTATGGTTTTTGCTGGCTCTGGTTCTTGGTTTGCTTCTACATGATAAATAAATAGGCGTACTAAGTAGAATAACCCAGCAAACCAAACTACAATGCCAATGAGATGAAATGCTTTAAACCAGGAATAAGCCATGAACTTGAATCTCCGCGAGGGTAATTGTGACTTTTTTTGTTTTTAATAAAAACTTTACAAGTTGAATCTTAAATAAGATTATAAATGGGTTGCCATAACATTTTTTACCAACCTTAACTATACTTAAACTTAGAAAAAAAGAAATAGTTTATTTTTATTTCTCTGTATTTGTTAATTAGGAAAGGGTCTAATACCCTTGCCTATGTAAAATTGGAAATTTGGAATTTTGAATTATTTAAGTGTGGTTTATTGTAAAGAATATTGTTGGTGGATTTATTATTTTTGCATTAGGTATTTGCACAACGGACAAATGGCAAAAGGTCTTGTAAAATTTCTTTGTGGTAGTGTTCTTGAGGATAATGCCCGACATTATTGATTTTTATTAATTGGGCATCGGGTACGGAATTGGCAAATTTTTCTGCTACATCTATGGATAACCAAGGGTCAATCATTCCCCATTGAATCAAAATTGGCTTTTGCCATTGTTGAAAGCCAGATTCTATTTCTGTCATGGCTGGATTTAGTTCTAAATTCCGAACAGTGGCTAACAGACTTCGCCCGGCGGAGGAAGATTTTAAAAATGGTTTGCGATAAATATCTAAATCTTGATCTTCAATGCGATAACGACTACCCCCTTCTAAAGTCCGGTCAACTAGGAGGGGGTCTTGGGTGATCATTTCACCCGCTAAAGGTAAACCCATTTGTTGAATTTTCCAGGGTAATTTGGCATTGGTGGAAATGGGTGTATTTAAGATGATTATATTAGCGATTTGTTCTGGATAGCGTAAGGCATATTGTAAGCCTACGGAACCTAAAAATCCTTGGACTACTAAAGAAAAACGTTCCAGTTCTAAGGCTTTAACAAATTCTGCTAAAGCAGTAATAAATTTATTAGGTGTGTAAGGAAAATCTTTTTTTTCCGGTTTAGCAGAAAAACCATAACCAATCCAATCTGGTGCGATGGCTCTATTTCCCTGAGTACCTAAAGCCGGCATAATGTTCCGCCAGCTGTAACTTTGAGAAACTAAACCGTGTAGTAACAATACAGGCAACAAGTCAGTTCTACCAATGGGTAAGGACTCACGATAAAACCATTCTAGAGAATCTACTTTAATTTTATGTTCTTTTAAAGACACTTTATTTTCCTAAGTAAAGGTTTAAGGAAGGTTATGAAGGACTATTTTTTATTGCAAACTGTTATAACTAATCATCTCACGAATGGTGTTAGCTGTGGCTGGTGCTAGTAAAACACCATTGCGGTAGTGTCCAGTGGCTAGGATAACATTGCTAAATCCTGGTAATTTTTCAATCACCGGTGCGGGCCTGTTTTCAGGACGGGGACGTAAACCAGACCAAGTGCGAACAATAGTACCCGTGGCTAAATCTGGGCAAAAAGTGATAGCTTGGTGCCAAACTTTTGTTAGTAGTTCTTGATTTGGTGGTATTTCATGGCCATTGTGGGGAAATTCTACTGTTGCACCTACCCAGTAATTATTGCCACCTATGGGGACGATATGGACATCATTACCGGTAATCACCGGCTGAAAGTGAGGGTTAGCTAATGGTTGATTCAAGTGTATTTGTAATGCTTGCCCTAAAACCGGGCGAACATCAAGCATTTGGTTTAATTGGGCTGTCAGTGGTGTGGAACCGAGTCCCGCTGCTATGACAATCCAATGGGCAGCAATTTTTCCCTCTGTGGTTTGTACTAAACCACATTGACTAGGTTGGTGAATTTGCTGGATGGGGGTGTCTATTCCCAAAACATTGACACCAAATTTGCAAGTTACCCCATGGTGTTGGGCTGCTGCAACCAAAGCTAATGTTAAGGCAGTAGGATCAAGTTGACGGTCTTGAGGGGAATAAACTGCGCCGATAATTTTGGGGTTATGGACTTGAGGACAAAGATTTTTGAGTTTGGCTGGATCCCAAACTTCTAATTTCCAACCTTGAGAATGGCGAATTGCGGCGAGATTTTCCCATTGTGCTAAATTCTCTTGTTCCGAAACCAGACTGAGAATACCTTGGCGGTTAAAGGGAATTTTGTGACCTGTGATAGCTTCTAATTCGGGAATTAAGGTTTCGTAGCGTTGAATGCTTGTTTGTCGTCTTTGCCAAGGTTGACCTTTGATTTTATGACTGATTACTCCCATCAAAACTCCCAGAGCTGCCCCTGTGGAAGCTTGGGCGGGTGGTTGACGGTCGATAATTGTAATTTTTAATTCTTTAATTAGGCTAAGTTCATAGGCGATGGCTGCTCCGACTACACCACAACCGATGATGACTACATGAATCATGGCTTTTTTCCGGGGGAATAGACAGGAGGAGATGGCAATGATGATTGACTTTCATCCTCCTAATTCCATGTTAAACTCCTGGACTAAACTGCTGGTTGGGTGTTTAAGTCAGGAAGCAATTGAAAGAATTGATCAATGTCTTCTACTACTTCTTGGTAGCTATTTAAGGCTTGCAGGCTATTACTGGCTCCGGCGGCTTGATCAATTTTCACCAAGTGGTTCAGCAAGTCTCGAGTTTTTTGCCGTGCTGTGGGTTGGGCCGAAGCTAGGAGGTTGGGAATAATATAAGTCATACTCAACCTAGCTTCTGTCATGGGGCCATGTATAAAATTGCTGACATCAATCCAATCTTTTTTGTTGATGAGAGTTTTCAGTTCTTCTGCGCGGTGGCGCACAGCCTGAATTTTCGGCACATATTCCTGAATTCTCTCTAGTTGAGTTTCTGTGTAAGTTGGAGGTGCAACTGCAACGCTGGGGCCACCACAACTAATGAGAAATGTGGCTAATAATACTAAAATCAGAGAAAAAATCGAGGGTTGACGCGCCATAAACTGAACTTAATTTATTTTGTGTGTACCAATTAACAGTGTAATTTTAAATCGCTAGGTGATCTATGGTTCTACTTGACTAGGGATTTCCGGTAAAAATTCTGGTTATGGGGATTAATATTTTTGCCCATGGGCTTATTTAGTGGGTGTTTCTGAAAAAGTTAAGTATAATTACTCAAGACAACTATGTTCAGTCTTAAAACACTGGATTAACAGTTGTTGAGAAATAAAATTGTGAGGAAGGGGTAATTTAAATTTGCTTAATTTGAAAGGTATTCCTGGGTTGAAATACCTATATAATCAGCTTTTTGGCAATTTTTTTGTCATGACGTTCCCTCTAGTTGGGCAAAATATAGGAGTGTTTTTTCGTGAATGCATCTGAACAAGCAACTAACCTTGAACTTGCCAGCAAGATTGCTACGGTGGTGAATTTGTTTAAATTCCAGTTTCCTGATGCTAAATCGGATCTTAAACCATGGAAAGATGACCCAGAAACAAGGGAGTTGGTAGATCCAGATTCTATAGACATCGGCTTTCACTTTCCGGGTATTAGCAAGTCTTGGCGCAGTCGCAGTGTCTTGATTCAAATTCGCTTTTACCAAGATCCCATCAATTACTCACGTCGTGCTATTGGTTTAGAAGTGGCTGGATTTGACCATCGCGGTGAGGCGTGGCGACTGTCTACTGTGGATAACTGGAGTTTTGTGGGTATGTCTGAGCCTTCACCACAAGTTGGTGAAAAACTCAGGGAAATTTGCCGACACATTTTAGAGGTGTTTAATAAAGCGAGTGATTAAGATTGATTGGTAATAATTTATAAATTATCCCCAGTGTTGCAAGTACTATTGGCACAGTAGGCTGATTGATAGGTGCTTCCACGCTTGCCAAAAAGAGTATAGCGATTGTCGCGGATTTGTTCATAAAAGCCATCGCCTAGCCACTTCATCCCAGGTAAAGCCCGATAAGCTGTGACAAATACACTTCCCATTGGCAATAAGCATCCAATTTCTTCCGCAGCATCGCTTCCTTGCCAACGTCTTTCCGGTGCATCACCATGGATTAAAATCATTCCCTGTTGGCAATCTTGGGGTGTAATTCGCCATTGGGCTAGTGTTTCTTGGTCTTGCATTGGGGTGTAGCGGAACAATTTTCCTTGGTCTAGGGTTTCCAATAACTGAACTAGGGTAACGCAGAGATTACAATTGCCGTCATAGATAACGTAGTAGTTCATAAAAGGTTTTTTTAGTTTTTTTGACTTTATGGTTAATAGTTAATTTACAATATCTGGGGAGAGAATGTTTTACATAAGCTGACACCTATGAATTAGGTGCTGGTGATGGGGCCTATGTCTACAAAGAAGTTTCCTGTAGTACTAATCACAGATTTTGGTTCCTAGGCGCTTATGTCCAAGGATGACAAATCAAGGGTGAGAATAATAAATCTGGTACTAATACAGCATAAAAATCACCGGTGACCACATCAGGATTTTTATTTTTCACATCAATAGTATGTTTTTGGTAAGTAGGTTTCTTTTAAGTGGGTACTTTTCATTTTGTTTGTAGGTATTTTATTATTTACATAGTTGAAAGGTTAAAACCTCCATACTCACAAGACTAATAATTGATTTCTCAAAGTAATTAAAAACTTAAAAACATTGTTGTTGTCATGGAAAAACTGATATTCAGGAGGAAAGATGATGTCTAAAAACACAATTAACTATGTAATTCATGATGGAAATGCCCGTGGTCATAGTGAGTTTCCCTGGCTCCATAGTTATCACACATTTTCCTTTGGCAGTTTTTACGACCCTAATCGCATGGGGTTTCGTACTTTGCGGGTCATTAATGATGACCGCATTGCCCCCGGTGCTGGATTTCCCCGTCATGGTCATCGCGATATGGAAATTCTTACTTATGTATTATCAGGTGCGGTGGAACATAAAGACACCTTGGGTACTGGTTCAATAATTCGTCCTGGTGATGCACAGATAATGAGTGCGGGGACTGGAATTGCTCATAGTGAATTTAATCACTCCCAAACTGAGCTATTGCACTTGCTGCAAATTTGGATTCTACCGAATCAGCAAGGATTAACACCCAGGTATGAACAAAAATCATTTCCTCCAGAAGAAAAGCAGGGTCGACTACGGTTAATTGCGGCTGAAGATGGCCGTGATGGTGCAGTAACAATTCACCAAGATGTTGATTTGTATGGGTCTATTTTAGAGCCAGGGGATGTTATCCATTATCACGTGAAACCTAATCGTTATGCTTGGTTACAAATAGCTAAAGGTGGGGTGGTTTTCAACGGTGAGGAACTCAAAGCCGGTGATGGGGTGGAAATCCATGGGGAAGAAAAACTCCAAATTAGTAATGAAAGTACCACTGAAGGTGGTGCAGAGTTTTTACTTTTTGATTTGGGTTGAATTGATGTAGTTTTATTACTCAGTCAAATCAAAACTTTTGATTTAGGGAGGAAAGGTCATAAAAATGAAGTACCTTGATTGTGGATACTTTTAGTTTACTATTTTTGGTTTACAAGTCCCTGGTCTTTGTTTCGCTACACTAGAACTTGACCCGAAAATATTCTAAGAGCACCAGAGGCAGAATGTCTAAAAAGCGTAATTCGCCATCATCGGATGATGTCTTTCCGTTGCAAACTCCCCATGAATCAGGAAACTGGCAGGGGAGAGTGGCTCAAGTGGGGTATCGCTTTAACCGACAGTATCAAAAGCAAGACCTGGAATTACCAGCAGAAGTACGGGAAATGCCCATATATCAAGAATGGGTGTCTGGTATTTTGTCCGGCAGAATTGTTTCTCCTTTTTGGGAAATTGCTCAACCTAAAAAAAACCAGCACTGTTTGGATATTGGTTGTGGTGTGAGCTTGCTAATCTATCCTTGGCGGGATTGGCAAGCATATTTTTATGGCCAAGAAATCAGCACTGTGGCACGGGATAGCCTCAATTCTCGCGGACCGCAGTTGAATTCTAAGTTGTTTAAAGGTGTAAAGTTGGGGCCTGCTCATCAATTAAGTTACTCAGCAAACCAGTTTGATTTGGTAATCGCTACGGGATTTAGCTGCTATTTCCCTTTAAAATATTGGGGTGCTGTGTTGCTGGAGGTTAAGCGGGTGTTGAACCCAGGGGGACATTTTGTGTTTGACATCCTCAATCTAGCACACCCTTTAGTAGAAGATTGGGCAGTTTTGGAAACATATTTGGGGGCTGAGGTATTTCTCGAACCTGTGGCTGAGTGGGAAAAAATGTTCAAAGTTAATGGTGCGAAAGTGGTGGCGCAGCAATCAGGGGAATTATTTGACTTATATAAGGTAAAGTTTTGAGAACTGTAAAGTATATAACTTTAGGCTGAGGATCTGAGTATTCATCTTGAGAAAAATGGGGTCAGGTAGTAATGCTTTAACGAAATACATTCAACATAGGAGTTTCTTATGGCTGATGCAATCCAAAATGTTGACATAGACTCTACCATCTCTGCTTTGCAAAGAGACCTGACATCCATCCCTACGGATCAAGCTATAGCTATTATCAATACTTGGCAGCAACAACTTTCAGGCACAGACTTTGCTGAGGATTTGGGAGAATTAAAAGAGGCTATATTGAGTGGTGATACTGAATCCATTGCAGATATTCTTGCAGATTTAGGTCAAGATACTCAAAGTGCAGCTGCTAACGCTACTGGTGATGTGGCAGGTAAGGTGCTGCAATTGGGGGAAACGCTATGTCAAGCTAGTAGTTCTTTGGGGTAGTTTTTAACTTACCCTAAATTTAACTGGAAACTAGGAATTTATTGCTTGTGTAATGCTTCTGGGTATTAGTGTTTCACAAAAATCCCCACACAAATCATTTAATATCCACTCAATTTAAATACAGGTGTTGGGTAAATTTTTGTAGAGATGGTTCTAGGGAACCTCTCTACATTATTTTTTGGAGATTGTGGCTATTATTTGTGCGGGCTTTAGGGCCTGTGCTTTGACGTAACTTAATATTATATCCGTTTAATTACTTATATAAGCTGGAAGATGATTCTGCCAATTATAGAACTATATTCATGGTAGTTGAAGCTTGATTTTTCTATCTCCTGGGGAGAGGATTCATGTCAGTTCCTGAGGTACTGTCATTAATTTACTGGACATGGCATAGGTAATACTTAAATTGCTATCTAATTATGGTTTGTATTTGGTTAGTATAAATGAATTTTAAAGTTTTGACCTTGTGTATAAAATTGCATTTTTAATATTTACCTAAAAAAAAATCGAAAAGTTATTATTGTTTAATTCTGGAAGAGGTATCTTCATGGATTGAGGGCAATGGGTCAATATTTTTTTTTAAAATTTCAGTATTTTTGTGGATAAATACTCGTCAATAATTGTGGTAAATATTTTATATAAAGATAAGTAATAATGTGGGATCGGTGTGGGATTATTGTATATAGGCGATCGCGCTGCTGGTAAGACACATTTAGCAATGGAGTTGGCTAACCCTAAAAATGAATATGTAAAAGTAGAAAACCTAGATTACGAAAATTTGCAAACTCAGTTACTAGATGAAAATTTTGTAACTAGACCAACGGATGCTAGACAAGCCATCTATGATCATCTCTTGGATGTTAAGGTGCAACTACCCACAGGTAATAAATCTATAAGTGTAGATTGGATAGATACCCCCGGAGAGGTATGGCGAAAAAGCTGGCAAAGTGATAATCAAAGTGAGTGGCTTAACCTCTTAAAGGCCATGGGAGAAAGTGAAGGAATTTTGCTTATCCTCCCCCCCCATCGAGGAATGAATTTCCACAATGGGGTAGATTTAGAGGAGTTTATGAGTCAACAGCAATGGTGTAACAGGTTTGACCGTTGGGTAGACTTTTTTCGGCAAGACTGCCCTAAATTAAGGCATCTGCTGATTTGTTTAAATAAGGCAGACCTTTTTTGTGATTTAGAAAAGGAAGCTGCAAAACTCAGCTACAACCCCAATGGCTCCCAAATGAATTGGCAACAACGTCATCTCTATGTTTTACAACGATACTTTAGACCTATTGAATGGCAATTAGAACAAATTAATCAAAGTATTCGGGGGTTATCGGTGCGGTGCTTTATTACATCAATATATAATCGCTCGGTGTTGGAACTTCCTTGGATATATCTAGGAAGCTTTTTGGCTAGGTAGTAAAGAAGGCACAAATTAAAATGGGAAATATCAGGGTGATTGGCCCAAGGGGGTCTGGTAAAACTACTTATCTTGCTGCTTTAGCTTATCAACCAGCTAAGGCGAGATGGAAAAGCAAAAGGTTCCATGTTGAAGCTGTAAATGAGGATACTAAACAGCTGGCAAGGAGGGCTGAAAATATTATCTGCGAGGGAGCATCTTTAGAACCTACTGGTTCTCATGTGACAAATATTTATGAATTACCTGTTTACTCATTTAGTATTGAGATTAACAGTGCTTTTAATCAAGAGAAAATTAATTTAGTAGCCAGAGACTATCCTGGGGAAATCTTTGAAGAATTAGTAACTGGGTCATCAAATTCTTTACACGAAGAATTTATAGAAGAATGTTTAACCAAAGATGTTGATGGCTGTTTAATTTTGCTCACAGAGTGGAAACAAGGAACTGATAAGTTTTACAGCCGAGTTATAGAGCGGTTTATTGAATTAATGGATATCCACCAGCGAGCTAATGATTTACGGTTGGCGGTGGCTATGAGTAAGTGTGAACGGGGAGAGCTGTGGCCTGGTCGTCTTGACCCTGAAGCTGATTTATTTCACATTCATTTACCTAAAACTAAATCTATTTTGGAAAATAAAATTCCTCGTAAAAATCTCCGGTTCCACGCCATATCAACTTTTGGGGTTTTGGGGCGTAAAGATCCTCGTCCAAACCGCATTGAAGAATGGGGAACTGATGGGAGAAATTCTGTTTTAAGAGAGGCAAATCGTTGGCAACCTTATGGCATTATTTCTCCTCTTTATTGGCTGAGTACAGGTAAAAGGATGAGAGATGATACATAACTGGTTCTCAAAAACTGCTTCTGAACCTCACCAGAGTAATGCAGTTCTACGGGTAATAGGCGATCGCGGTTCGGGAAAAACTGCATATATGGCTTCTTTAGCTAGGTGGCCTAATGCTGATGTTAATAGTCCTGTACAAACTGTTATCCCTGTGGGTGAGTCGGGAGAAGAATTAATCAGTAAGGCTCAAAATATTTTGGAGCAAGGATTGGAGCTAGAAGCTACTGATTTGGATAGTGTGTTAAAAGACTACACTTTGAGTATTACTCTCAAAGGTCAGTTTTCTTGGCATAATACCCAGATTTCCGCAAATTCCCAATTAGTTAATCTCAATATCAGCTGCAAGGATTACTCAGGTGAATTTTTCACTGACCTTTTATACCAAGCTGGAAACCCACGACTAGAAGAATATTTAGAAGATTGTTCTTTGGCTACGGGGGTTATGTTTTTAATTGATGGTAATAGTCGTGGTAAAGATTTTGAGTACGCCAATGGTTTAGATAAGTTTTTCACTTCCCTTGACCGCAGGGATATAGAACAGGGAACTCGCAGAATTGCTTTGGTGCTAACTAAGTGCGAGCAGTCAGAATTATGGGTGAATCGACATAAACCAGCTTTTTTAGCTGCTGCTCGTTTTCCCCAGGTACATCGTAAATTACAAGCTTGGCAACAATTGGGAAGCGGAAAGGTAGATTACTTCACTGCTTCTGCTTTTGGGATGTTGGGAAATAGATATCCAGAACCTAATGTCCAAGTGCTACGTCGTGGTCGTGATGGTGTAACCGCTATTATTAAAGACCCCAAGCGGTGGCGACCTTTTGGTTTGGTAGCTCCCATTTATTGGCTATGTACAGGCGATCGCCATAAGGAATTAGATAAGGGTTAAGTAGATGAATCCATCAACTATAGAAATTCACGAATTTAGCACTGGTATTCGTCCCGAAAGAACTGCTGACGGCGGTTGGGTATCCCTGGGATTTATTGGACAGTATATGAATGTCACCCTTAGCCCCATTCCCCAAGTTGTGGAGCGTTCTATTGCCAATCGGGAATTTGCTGTGACGGAAGGAGCTTCTAATGAAGAGCCGGCAATTATTGGCCGAGTGGTGGGAAAGGGAGATGATGCTTGGGCGGTGGTGGCTGTTGTCACTAGGGGACGGGATGAAAAAGGACGCAGTGTGTCTGTATATCGTTATTTTTTGTGTCACGACAATAACAATTCCATGCCGGGGGTGAACAATAGTCTGTGGAAAATATTGGCATGGATTGATAACGAAGGAATACCGAGATTTGATCCTTTTGATGTCAAAGTTATTGGACAACCTAATTTATTTACTTATTACAGTCAGCGCCATTTAGATATACCACCAGAAGTGGCAAATTTAGAACTAAATCAATTAGAACCATTGGTGTTATCACCACATCAATGTAATTTCCGAGTTGTTAATGTCTTAGCCATTAGAAAATCCCAAAAAAATGACCAGCCTATTTCCTGGGCATTTAGTGTGGAAGCATTAGAAAAACCGCGAAATTTTCAGATTATTCAACCAGCTTCTACACGGGCTTATGAAATATTGCAAAGGGCAATTAAACAAATTCCACAAGGGTCTACATCAGTGGTGGAAGATGAAGAGGCTCTTAAATCAGCGATTCGGAATTTGATGAATAGTTCCCAAGTGAAGCCTGAAGTTGTGCAAGTGATTACTGATGCATTAAAAAATCAACAAATTACTGCAAAGCATTGGCACAGTTTATTTGATGCCCAAGGAGCTAAAACAGCCATAATCCAAAAAATTTATAGTCCTCAAATAGTGCGGTTAATGACCTTGAGGGCAATGGTGATTCCAGAAACCCTACCAGAGTTTTTAAATTGGTTAAA
>NZ_JANQDJ010000073.1:0-16368 GCF_029891685.1 Umezakia ovalisporum Ak1311
AGGGAAGATGCTTTCACCCTTGCACCTAGGGGGTAGGATTTTCACCTACATGGACACACAGTTATCAAGAATCTGGTTTTTAAACCAGTCTTGTCTCTTATCCCTGAGAATTTCTACTCATTTCAAGAGAACGAATCGCACCAATAACGTTGAGAACATAACCCAAGTTGACTACATCGGCGGTAGTAATGGTTTCATTGGGAAAGTAGTAAGGATCCCAGCCAGCGCTGGTATAACCTAAATTAGCTACTCGCCGCACATCACCACCATAGCCGCAACCGTAATCAAAGAATGAGGTGTTGTGATTCAGGATTGACCATTCAATTGCCAATCGCACAGGGCGAGATATATCATTGCGAGCGATCGCAGCTTTGTGACGCTCAATTTCCAGGTAGCTCTCCATAACAATAATTTGTAATTCTTCACTCGTAACCGGCTACACCCAGCTTCGCTATTCAAATTACGAATTGATTATCAGTTACAAACTATTTTGTCAATCTTTCAGCGCTAGTTGGATTAAATCTTCAATTTTCTTGATATTGGGGTCTCCTGCTAAGTAACCAATTCCACGATGCAAGTGCAGACGAAATTGAGTAGCGAGGCCGTCTTTATCAGTGGGGTAGCCGTCGTTGTAACAGCGTTGTTTCAGAGCGAGGAGAAGTATATCAGACATTTCACCGCCAAACACGCGCCAGGTCATTTCCACATTGCTATCTTGGGGAATTGGTACGGGTGAGGGTGCTGTGGGTTCCGCGAGAGAACGACAAAATGCCCAACGGCATAAAATGTTCCATTGGTCAATTTTAGTGCTGCGTCTGAGTTTGAGCAGTTGGTCTTTAGCTGTTTGGGAAAGTTTAATTCTTTCGATAGGAGATTCCATAACTAGAGCTAGAAATAATTATCTATTTGATTTTTTTGAGAAATTAACAATTTTTTATAAAAAATATTATAAGGAGTATAATATCGCAAAATTATTTGTATCTTAGATATTAACCATGTTAGGGATTTTCTTAAAATTTAGCTAATACCATAGGTGATCAATAATATCATGGCTAAATTGCAACTACATTTCAATGGTTCTTTTTCTCTCAAAAAAGACGAAATTAGTAGGCTAATTCGTGCAGCTGATGACGAGAAGGGTTTAAATGATAGTTTATCCAACTTGATGGAAAAAACAAGTTTAGGTAATGCCAAAGTGGGACGAATAAAAAGTTGGGCAGTACGTGGAGGATTAATCAAGAATAATCGCCCTAGCCCGGAGGGTAAAGTTGTGTTGGGACTAGACCCTAGTTTAGAATCAAACATTACAGACTGGTTGATACACTTTTATTTAAGTTTTGGTTGTCAAGGTCTAAAACCAACGCCAAAAAACCCTGCTGATTGGGGCGGATGGCCTTACTTTATATATACATTCTTACCCCGTTACAGTAAATTTGTTGAAGCAGACTTAGCCTATCACACTACATTGATATTTCCAGAAGAAAACAAAGTAATTGCTCAGAGAATCAAATTTATCTTACGAGCATATACTGAGTTTACAGCTTTAGCATCTTGCAAGTTCGTCACCCAAGAAAAAGATAAATACTATTGTAGTGGTTATCCATGTTTACCAAACCCTTATCTATTGGGATACTTCCTCGCCCAACTCTGGGAACGTGATTTTTCAAGGGAAGGTTCGGTTCTCACTGAGTCTATCTTGAATCAGAAAATGGGACTGGCTGCCGTCTTGGGTATAAAAGCTGATGCTTTGCAACAACAGCTCAACGCAATGGAAGCTTATGGCATTATCGAACAGCAACGGGCAGTACCTCCTTTTCAGGTAACCCGTCGCTGGGATCAACCTTTGGCACTTCTGGAAAAGGCCTATGAGGCATGAAACTTACTGGCTGCTAGATGCCAGGCCAGATGACCGAATTCATCTGCTACTTTGGGACAAACCTGACGAAACAGAACTAGTACGTATTAGCCATTACAATAACGCCCATCGAGTTAACTACCGAAAAAATTTGCTACAAAGGATTCATCCTGAAGATACTTTTCTTGCTCTTCATCACAATCTAGATATGGAACTCAGTGCCATCAAGTCCATGTGTTTTGGGGTGAGCAAACAAATTGTTTTGCTAGAAGGATTAGATTGTTTAATTACCTATCTGCACATCACATCTGGCAGTCACATTACTCTGTTCTGGAAACAATTAGAAGAGACTCGCAAGCTAGAAAAACTCTTATGGATCATGCTACCCCAGCAGCTAGCGCCCAAAAGTTGGTTGCCAGAGCGAATTAAGCTTATTCCTTCAGGATAATTAATCATTTCTGCATTTACCATTTTAAATTTACTATGCTACTGAACCAACTTGTTGAAATTAACGAAAAGGGTAGTATTGCCAGTTCTGTGAACTTTGCAATGATAGATGATTCAACCAAGAATTTATCTTTATGCGAGAGTTTTATATTTAACTACGACTCCACAAAACCTCAGTTATCAACAGTTGGCATTTTGGATGCGGTGCGCCGTAGCTATCACAGTGCCAATCAGCCTAATATCCATTTGTTGGTTCAACAATATGGTAGGGGTAAGTCCCATTTTGCCATCGCCATAGCTAATTTTTTCCAAAAATCCTTCCATAGTCCAGAGGTGCAGGGGATTTTGTCACAAGTAGAAAAGGCAACAGCCGGGAAAAATCAAGCGATCGCTGAAGGGTTAAAAGTTTTTAAACAAAATCAACCTCATCAACATTTAGTGATCTGTCTCAGTGGTGACCAAGGTGGCGACATCAGAAAACAGTTTTTGCAACAACTTGTCAAAAGTTTGGGAATTGCAGGTATTCAAGATTCCTTGGCACACCATGTATGCAGCGAACCTCTACGCTACTTAGAAAGTTTGAATGCAGAGGATAGAATCAAGGCCAATAGTTATCTGCAAAGCATAGGTAGTATTGATGGTAATTTAGATGCTCTCATTCGCTTACTCAGGCAAAATACCTCTAGCATCATACCCACTGTGAAAAAAATTGCTGTTCACATTACGGGATTTACACCTGATTTTGCCGCAGATATTAATATCCAAGAGATTTTAGAAGACCTGATCAAAAATTATTGCACTGGAGAAAATGCCTGCTTTCAGGGTATTTTAATTTTATTTGATGAGCTAAACTACTATCTCAAATCTTGGGCAGCAGATGAAATCGGTGCTGGGGGTACTGCACTGCAAAATATCACCAATATTTGCGAAAACTACAAAGGAAAAATCGCTTTTCTCAGTTTTACCCAAATCCATCCCAGTAAAGCAGTTGGCATTGCAGCCAATATAGTTACTGAGTATCAAAAAATTGCTACTCGCCTGGCACCAAAAGATGGCACTACCTATGATAATCCTGCTTCTAGCTTAGAACTAGTAGTACAGAACTTATTACTACGAAAAAATGATTTTATTTGGCAAAAATTTCATTTTCAATGGCATAATACCCTACGGAGAGAAGCGGAAATAGCTTATGAAAACAGAATTAAAATTTATAAAAATAAAGGCTGGTGTTTTCAAGATTTTTATACTCATTTAGCTGAAGGGTGTTTTCCCCTCCATCCTTTGACAACATATCTACTATGTAACCTTGATTTTACTCAAGACCGCACTGCTATTCAATTTATTAAAGGCTATGTCAAAAATTTTATTGCTACTCAACCTGTGGAAAATGCTGGCAAAGTCAATTATATCTATCCCATTGCTTTAGTAGATACCTTTGTGGAAAACTTTTCTAACTACCCTGTTTATAAACACTATAAAAAAGCTGTAGATTTAGTAGCAAGTGCGGAAAATGAAGATGAATTAATTGTTCTCAAAGCTTTGTTTTTATATGAAGCTAGTGGTGAGAAGTTGACCAAACCAGACAGAGAAAACCATCAAGAAATTTTAAGCAATTTGACAGGTTTACCCAAATCTCGACTTCAGGCAGGATTGGATCAACTCGAAAAGGAAAGAGATTTAATTTATTACAGACCTGAAATTAAACTGTACCGTTTCTGGGAAAGCATTAACCCTACAATTATTCAAGAAGAAATTGCCGAAAAAATTAAATCAATTACCACATCTATTAATGATGTGGTTGCTTATTGTGCTGAGATTAATATTCTCAAACAATATCCGTCTAATATTACGATTAGTGGGACAAAATTTGCTCAAGATAACAATTTAGTACCTGAAGACTGGCAGTATAGGTGTAAAATATATGGTATTGATCAACTTATTCAAGCCCTAGAAAGTAATCGGACTCTCAAAGATATCACAGAAAAGGGTATTTTCGCTTATGTCTTGGCAGAAACTCAAGAAGAGCTACGACAATTTCGCCAGACTGTAGATAACTATTTGTCTAAATCACCCCTTAAAAATCGCGTTGCTGTGGCAATTCCCACCGAAGAAACTGGAAATTTAGCACGTGTCATTTTACAAATCAAAGAACTTGAGAAAACAGAGAGTGCTGATAAAAGATTGTTGGGTAAAGCTTATCAAGAACAACTTCAACGTTGGCAAGAAGAGGCCAACACGCGATTAAAAAATTTATTAAATGATTGCACTTATCATTGTATAGGCTTAGAAAAAATTCCCTCGGCGGAACAGTGCAAACCAGAACGGGTGATTAGCTTACTCTTACAAGATTTGTATCCCTTAGTCCCTCCTGTGGCAGAAATCGATAAAATGCGTTCAGACCACCAGACGGGTAAAAAAATAGTCGCCTGGACTGCCAAGCAAATATTTATAAAAGATGATATCAGTCAACAGACACTACCTGACCGCTCTTACAGTACTGTTCTTGACCAGATTTTTGTCAAGTCATGGAATTTACTCAAGAAAACATCTGATAAATATGTTATTCAAGAACCAACTCATGAAAAAATTCGCGTTGCTTGGGATAAAATTTCTCAGATTACTGACTTAGAAGGATTGCCATACAAAATTGTTGAGTTGGACAAAATCTGGCAAGAACTATCTGCACCACCTTTTGGTTATGGGGAGTATAACTTTACCATGTTGCTAGCAGGATGGTTGGCAAGGCATCGCCAAGAAGTTAGTTTAAAAGGAAGCGTTAAGCTGATTGCTAAGAAAAGAGAACTAGTACCTGTACAAGAACAGTCTCTGCAAAGTTGGAGTAACACCGACATTCTGCAAAATCCGACAACTTTTGTGCAGGAATGGGTGGTTAAACAAAAGTCTAAACTGATTCGTCGTCAACCAACACAAAAGCCCATACTGCCTGCAACCTCTATGGACTATGAACAAGCCCAGCAGTATATAGTGGCGGTTACTGATTTTTTAGCATCTCATCAACCAGATGAGTTAGAGAAAGCAGAGTTAACTAAGAAGACAAAATATGTGAGTGCTGAAGTTGCTGAAATTGACAATTGGTTTCAACCAGTAGAAGTTGTAGAAAACTTACCTCCTCAGACACAATTAGCAGTACTGTTACCACTTTACCCCCAACTGCTGAAGCCACGGCCTGCTAAATTGATTCTCCCGACACAACAACAATGCCATCGCTTTTCCCAAGCGGCTCAAAATCTCACTCAAAAAATAGACGAAATTTTAGCAGCAGAAAACAACCTTGCTGAGTCACTATCTACTGAAAAAGCTTGTAGTGCTTATAAAACAGAAATTGAGGCGATGATTGACCAAGTTAGGGAAATTGCTAACTTGCCTCCCCACATTTATGAAAGTTTGCAAAATGCCCTGGGTACGTGCAACATCAGATTAACAGAGATCAGGTACCAGGCAGATCAAGGCAAAAAGCAAGTCGAAGATATGCAGATTATGCAAAATATTCGCCAGTGTAATTCGCCAACAAAACTTAAAACAATTTGTCTTGCTCAACAAGCACTTGCAGAAATTAAAAATTTACAATCTCGCTGCCATTATCCCCAGAAATTTCAGGATGAAATCACTGAAATTGTCCAATCAATTGAAAATAAAATTACTGAATATCGCTATGCTCTGATCAACCTCGGTAATCGAATCCAATCAGTCACTAATCTTACAGAACTAGATATTCTTAGTACAGAATATGCCAAGCTAGATTTCATCTTTCAAGATGCAGCTGATTATGGAGATTATCAAGCATTACAACCACAAATTCAAAGTTTAAAGCATGATCTTGAAGAAATTAAAAAGCTGGAAGATTTATATCAAAAAAGTGACTATGGTAGTTGTAACTATGCTTTAGCAATAATTGTTAGTCCAAACTTTAAAATCTATAATACTGGACGTTTGCAAGAGAAAATTTCTCAGTTAGAAGTTAATTTACAGCAAAAAATTCAAAAATTTACTGCTGAATTACAAGAATACAAGCATAATTTACAATATTTATCAACAGTAGAAGAGGCACAAAGACTGCAAAAAGAGTTGATCAAAAGGTCGCCTCATTACTCAGGCTCGGAAATTGAAACAGAGTATGAATTAATTCTCTCAGAACTGAGCCTACTAATCGAGTTATTGCAAATCACTGAGGCAACTAACTTAGAAAGTTTAGAAGTTTGTCAAACTCAGTTAGAGAAATTAGAGAATTGGGAAAATCTTACTCAAAGATTAACACCAACATTAAGCGATCGCCTGCATTTTATCCGTACAGAAATAAAACAAACAAAATCACTTATTACCCAAAAACAACAAGTTGCTGCCCAACAATGGTTGGAGGATTTAGCAACGAGTTTCACTGAACTCAACCAATTGTCTGACGAGAGAGCTAAACTATCTGCAGCAACGAATTTATTAGAGCAAATTCAATTTAAAAAATCTGAATACACTCACTTACTTGAAGCCCCAGCATATCAAATACTAGAAACTATGGAGCGCCAATGTATTCAGGAACAAAAAAAAGATATCACCAATCAAGTTTTGCTACTGTTCCAACAACTTCCCCGTTTAGAACAACAAAATTTGTACGAGAGGCTAGGGCAGATTATCTCTGATCAGGCAGAGGAGTGATAAACATGAGTGATAGACATATTATACTGGACCCTACTGGACTATATGATATTCCTTGCGAGTATATTGCAATCACCACAGAGGTAGAATGGATCAAATTCTTTGGTGTCAGTAACACTCCCTGCTGGGTCAGAGGTGAGCGATTATGCCAGTGGGCAAAAGTTTGGTTACGAGCCTGGAACAGATTTGAGGACATCAGAGAAATTAAGCAACATCCCGGGCACAAACTCAGAGAATTATTTACTCCTGTACCGTTACCCCATGACTGGACTGACCAGGAACTATTGACTTTAGCTACGGAGTTAGATGCTTATCCCCAAAATGACCGCATTGCCCACTTTTTAACAGACAAGATTACTGAAATTCACGGACAGCAAATATGGTTTGCTGAACCATCAGTTTTACATCTTGCCGCTTGGTTAGCAATTCCAGTTCCACAAAAATACAAACTCTTAGAGCAAGTGTGGCAACAACGCTTCCAACACCATGAGTTAGCAACCTACTATCAAACAGAAGATAAATTATTGCTGCTGCGTCGCTGGTTAGGCATAGCAGAACCAGTTTTTTATGAAATCGGCAAGTATCCCTTACCGATTCCCGATATGCTTACCCAAGAATTTGATGATTACTGGGAACAACTGATTTCCCGTACCGAAGGTAAAGTTATAGATACCCTCAACCCTGCCATCCAAGTTGGTATGGAACGAATTGCTAATTGTGCTTACAAAGTGTTCTATCATCGTCCCAACTGGATAAATAGAGTCAGAGAATCCAAAGTTATTCCTTATCTGAGCCATCAGCAACGGCAAAAATTCAGCCTGAATCAACCTCCACCCCAACCCCAACCCCTTGCTTTAGATGCAACTCCTGAACAAGCTTTAACTTGGGTGACAAAAGATTATCTCCCTTTCCGTCGTTGGGAAGTTATTCAACAATCTTCATCTGCATTAACAATTAGTAATCGTTTGGCGAATAGCTTTGTTGAGTGGATACTGGAACATTACCCTCAAATGCAGGTAGAGTCTGTGGAAAATTCCTACCTCAATTACAGCGTCGCCTCAAAAGTAAAAAATCTCTGCCAAGCAAGCCCTGTTTTGTGGGTGGTGGTGGATGGCTTGGGATGGTTAGACCACTTAGAACTGTTATCTTTACTTACAAGTAATTACCAACTGGCGATGGAAACCGCCATTGTACCTCGGTTTAGCATCCTGCCTACTAAAACAGAATATGCTAAATGGAGTTTATACGCTCAATTGTTCCCCAATGATTCAGCTTGGGTTGCTGATGCGGGCAAGGCTTTTGTGAAAATGGGTATGGGTAAACGTTACACAGACCAACAAGATGAGAAACTTTACAAAGCTTTGAGAAAAAAGACTCATCACTTATATTGTTGGGATACAAATATGTTCGATAGTCTTTATCACCACCAAAAAAACTGGCAAAGCTTTTATCAAGTTGACCGCCCCCACAGTCTAGAAGGCATTGCTAAAAAGATTGATTACTGTATACAACAATACCCCAATCCCGATGCACTAAGAATTGTAATTGCTAGCGCTCATGGTCATCTCATGGGTAATTGGGAAACAATTACCTATTACCCCCCAGAATTACAGCCCCATGGAAGAATGGGAATTGGTAAAACTAATGACCCCAGGTTTGTTGTTTTGCCTAGCGATCGCTATGCTCTGCCCCATGATATTAGTATTGTTAAAGGCTCTGGTAGTTTACGTTCTTTCAGCTACAGTAGCAATCAAAAAATTATCGGTTCTCACGGTGGGCTATTTCCCGAAGAAGTTGTAGTTGGTGTGTCTGTGCTGCGAAAATCTATCCAACGTCTTCCTGTGGAAGTTTATTGCTGTGGTGAAGGCAAACCCAAACAAGCAGGAAAATTAGAAATTACTATTGATAATCCCAACTCAGTAACGCTCACAGACCTTTGTCTATATATTTATCAGTTACCCGGGTTTCAAGCAGGAAGATTATTAGTACAGGAAATTCCCGCTAATCAGCGCTATAGTTTTGACATCATAATGCCCGAAGTACCAGAACTACCTCCCAGCCATGAAGGAAATAATTTATCCTTATCTGGTGAATTAAGTTTTCGCTTTTCCTATAACGAAATTGCCAGTGCTACCTTAGCTTCTGAATCCCAAATCATTGTCAAGCAAATCTTTAGTAGTGGATTGGATAATATAGATGAATTCTTCTGATGTTATGACTTACAATGATGATTTAGTGCGTGATGTTTTCGAAAGTCTCTGCATTGATAAAACTAGGTTGCCATCTAGTGGATTAAGTTCAATGGGAGTGCCTAGCTTTGTGGCTGAATGGTTGCTAGATAAAATTGTCCCTGGTTCTAGAGCATTGACAGCAATGGAGTTAGAGAAAGTTAATAACTTTATTAAAAATGCCTTTCCTCGTAAAGATGACCGCAACGAAATTATTTTTGACTTGACTCAAGGGGAAGTACGTAAACTGATTGGCTTAATGCAGGTACGCATTAAATTAGAACAGGGAGGAAAAGTAATTCCTGAACCGTTGGCACAAATTCCAGCCCTTAATTTAACTGAATGCAGAATTGCTACTAATATTGTCGAACGCTATAAAATGCTGTTACGCCAAGGAATATGGGGCAAAATTACTTTGGCTATGGTTCCCGATGGCAAGGTAGAGGTAATAGATTTTGAACCTTTCCAATGTTCGCAAGTTGACCTACAAGGCTTTGGAGAATTACGGTCAAAATTCACTACACAGCAGTGGCGAGATTTAATATTTTGCTCAATGGGTTTTAACCCCCAGCATCCTAGTTATAATCAGGAAGCAAAAACATGGGTATTAGCTAGGTTGTTATCATTAGTGGAACCTAATTATCACATGATAGAACTAGCTCCGAAAGGTACGGGTAAAAGTTTCTTTTTTGAGAATATCAGTAGTAAAATTACCTTAATTAGTGGTGGGAAGGTTACACCCGCCCAATTGTTTATTAACGGTAGAACTAAAGAAGTTGGAGTCCTCGGTCGTTATGAAGTGGTGGTGCTAGATGAAGTTCAAAGTTTAACTTTTGATAATCCTGAAGAGGTAATTGGCCCACTCAAAAATTATCTAGCTAGCGGTCGTTATAATCGCTCTGGTTTTGCAGATATTTCTAGTAACTGTGGGTTAATGATGTTGGCGAATATTGAATTAAATGAACAATTAGAACCTCGCTATGAAGATAATTTAATTGCTAATCTCCCGCAGTTTTTTAGTGAAACTGCATTATTAGACCGATTATGTGGGATTATCCCGGGTTGGAAAATTCCTAAATTTCAAAGAGAAATGGTAGCTTGTCAGGTTGGGTTAAAAATGGATTTTTTTGGGGAGGTTTTGCTATCTCTACGCCAAGACAACCGCTTTATGTCATACACGCAACAACATACTCGCTTTGCTAACAATGTAACTATTCGTGATCAAAATGCTATTCTCAAATCAGCATCAGGTTTTTTGAAAATTCTATATCCTCATTTAAAATTAACATTAATGGATTACGAGCGTGATTGTCTAGAACCCGCTTGTAAATTACGCCAAGCTATTCGCAATTCACTCTATTATCTCGATGACGAATTTAAGCAGCTTGGTAAAGAAATTTACGTAGAGGCAAAAATACCTTAGATGATTCACCAAAAGTATTGATTTTCTATAACTGTGGTTTGGCGGGCAGAGGAATCATATTTGAGCAAATATTCCCGGGCTATGGCTTGATTCTTCCTCAGTGTTTCCACTTCCTTTTTGGCAATTTCGGTATCAGTAGATAACAGTATAACTTGATGGCTAGCCGATGGAAAGTAACGTTCTACCAGGTTTCCTCGGTGAGATGAATCTAATCTACCGAGGGGGGTGTCTATGGCTACAGGTAAACGGCGGCCAGAGACTCGCGCTAATCCCCAGAGAAAGGCGATGGCTAATAGTTGTTTTTCTCCGGCTGAAAGTCTATGTTTGGGTACTGGTTGACCATTAAAATCATACAGTGATAAACCGAAGTTTTCGGTATCAATGGCGATCCGATGCACTAAGTCTGATTTGTGTAGCAGGTAGCGAAAGCATTCTGTAACTTCGATTTCGAGTTTATTTAGTTTTCTCAGGGTTAATTTCTCCCGGAAAAGCTTTAATGTTTCTTGAACTTTAGCGGCTGCGTTAATAATATGTTCATTATGTTTGCGATCAATATTAGTTTCTGTATATTTTTCTAAGTTTTTTTTAGTAATACGAATTTGATTTTCTAATGCGTTTAAATCACGTTTAGCTATTTCACAGGCTGCTTGAGCTTCTGCAACTTCTGTTTGCGCTTGTTGCAATTCGTCTACCAACTTTTGATAATCTTCTGGAGACGCGGCTGTTTGAATTTGTCTTTCTATGGTGATGATTTCTTCTTCTTTAGTTTGCAGTAGTGTTAATTTCTCTTGAGCGGCTTTTTTTGTATACAACAAATAATGATGAATCACGTTATCCAATTGATGTAATGTTGCTGTATCCGCTAATAACCAAGATTGCCCTGTGATATCTTGGTGTAAAACTTGATTTTCTTCCTCCATAAACTCTTTAATTTTATCCACTTGCGTCTCTTCAAGATTTAATTTATTAATTAAGTCAATTAAACGCTGTTCTCGTTCTAACAATAAACTATATCCTATCTTCGCTTGCTGAGTGCGAAATTCCTTTTCCCCTTGGATATAAACTTCATTTAATAAAGGTGTAATCAAACCCAGTGGTAACATATCAGCAGCTAATTCACTCATGGCTAAACGCGTCTTTTCTGCTTCCGCAGTTATTTCATTTCTTTGTCTTTCTAACTGGCTGCGATCGCCTGCAATTTTACCACCTTCAGATATAAATTTATTTAAA
The DNA here is from genome assembly GCF_029891685.1 of Umezakia ovalisporum Ak1311. Taxonomy (NCBI): domain Bacteria; kingdom Bacillati; phylum Cyanobacteriota; class Cyanophyceae; order Nostocales; family Nodulariaceae; genus Umezakia; species Umezakia ovalisporum. The sequence goes on from NZ_JANQDJ010000073.1 coordinate 11,852, forward strand.
GCTTTTTGTTGCTTCTTTTGAGCATTTAATAAAGTATCGCTCAGTTCCTTTAATTGATTTTCAATTTTCTGATATTTATCTTGTTTTATGTTTAATTCTTGTTCAATTTCTTCTAAATTAACCAATTCTTGAGTATCGGCGACTTCTTTGCGTTTGCGGTTAACAATGATTTCCAAATCACTTCCTAAACGTTCAGCTAGTTCTAGCCCTAGAAGACCGCGAATTGCTTCAACTACAATGGGAGGAGGAGTTTCTTGTTCTGCGAGTTCCTTAACTTGTTCACCATCAAATAAAAACAAGTTAGAAATTCCTAAAGGCAAGAGATTTTCTATGTACTCATCCCAAATATTAGCTAAAGCTGTATCAAGCCATTCTTGAGCATCTAAAACACCTAATTGATCTCTACCATCTTTAGGATTTTTTGTCCAGCGTCGCACAACTCTATATTTTACCGGTTGGTCACTTTCAAGGTGTTCAAAAACTAATTCAATGCGAGTATCTTCGGTTGGTGAACTATGAGTATTAACGCATTGAGCAAGAAAATCGTTATAACTCAAGTTACCACGGGTAGAACATTGGGCGCGATGTCCATATAATGCTAGGCGGATGGCATCCATAAGAGTAGTTTTTCCGCCACCATTCATCCCACCTAAGAGGATAATTGGATAAGAGTTTTCCTCATCAATTGTTGGGTCAAGATTGATGACTTGACGACCACAGTAAGGGCCAAAGTTTTGTAATACGAGTTCCAGGAATATCATTTCTCTTTAAGTTGTTCAGATATGGGGTGAAATGAGAATCAACTTTAAGGCGTTGTTTCCTTTGTTTGAAATTTTATGCTTCCCCAAGTTGACGGTTTATGGCTTGGGTCATCCCTTTCATCCATAGCATCACCTAAAGTTAGCTGTTTAACCCTTTTGACATCCCCTTGGTCAACGGCTGTTTTTAAATCGCGTTTCAAGTGAGCATTTATAATCGCTTCCTCTTGGGAATGTGAACTCGTGACGAAACATTTCTCTAGACTGTCATATATTCCCACCCGACGACCTTTTTTGCGGTACTGGCGTTCTGTGTCTAACAGCTTAGACATCAGTTCTAAGTGCATAGCATCATCACCACAAATTTCTTCTAGCACTTCCCATTCATCGCTACCGAGCAGGCTATAGCCCGCACCAGGACGGGGATCACGGAAAACTTGACCAGTCACTTCTTGATAAATGCGGGGTAAACTATCATCAAATTCGTGTCTTTCTTCTAGCCAGATACGGCGAATTTCGCTCAATTCCTCTGGGGTAATTAGGGTAATGTCGCGCATATTTTCCGGTGCTGTACCCCGAATTTCTTGTTGAATTGTCAACAGCTTTCTCAACCAATCCTCACGGGCTTCTTTAATATAAGGGCCAGGAATAGGCTCAACTGATACTTCACCGTCTAAGTTGCGCTCATATAGTTGGACATCGCCATTTCTACGTCTAAAATCTCGTCGCTTCCGGTTTTCTTCAACATCCAATTCTCTACGGAAATCGAGTAAAGGTTGCATCCACTCTTTTTCTTCGTCATTTTGAATCATAGCCGTTAACGATTTATCCTGACTAACTAATGTACAAACCCAGCAACCAAAACGGGAACCTCCACAGCTAGGAGTAGTTGTATCAACTACTAAAGGACATTCATTATCAGCAGATGCACCTCTATAGAGGTCGAATAACTGTTTATTAGTGTAGTTCCAAGGGTTTGGCCACTGCATTAGATAAATCCACACCTCATCATTTTGCCAGTCTTCAATAGGGCTATAAACTAGGGAGTTGGGCAAATTCATATTGGGACTGAGGTGATGGCGGACTCGATGAGCTTCCAATTTTTTCATTCTGTTAGCCCGCTTTGTACTTTCAGCTTTACGAGTACCTAACACCACAATGGCCTCACCACTACTGCGGATCACATCACGAATAAAGCGATTAGAAGGATTAATTTTTAGGCGTTCTGTACACCAGCGAAATTTTCCCCTTGGCGCTGGGTAACCTTTCCCAATTAAACCCACCCAAAATGTTTCTTTAGCCTCTGGCTGTAGTAGATGGGGTTCAAATGGTAATTTTTGTGCTTCAGCCTCAGATTTCATCTGTTTGAGAGAATTGCGTACCCATGCAGCAACTATAGGATTCTCTACCAGAGTATCTGTAGTGATAACGTATATTGTCTTCGTTCTCTGGTCAGGAGGGAGTGCGGCGATGGCATTCCAAACAAGCTGCAAAGTTGCTGTACTGTCTTTACCTCCGGAATAGCCTACCACCCAAGGTATTTGATCTAAACAATACAATTCTTGAATTTCCGTTGTCAGTGCTTGGATATCATCCACTAAATCTGCTACAGTACGCGATCGCTGATCCTTATTTTCTGGTTGTTGTGCTGTAGTCATAATTTCTATATCTTCCGCAAGATGGGGGTGACTTGATTTTTTACTATCCCAGTCAATGGAATTAGCTGGTATAAGAGCAAAATTTACCTGTGTGGGTACAAAAATTTAAAAAAAACTTTACTACTAATACTCAATCTTTGGACAATTAACCCCTCCTACACCATTTAGTTTTTAAAAATTAATATGAATGACAACACATTTTACCAAACCACTGACATCACACATGAATACCTGGAAAGAGAAAACAAGGAAAAACAGGTGCTAGCTTTACTACTAGACAAGTTCCTAGCCAAGAAAGACCAGATTTTAGTACAAAAAACCGAGATGGGTGGTACACATGCTTATGTTGGTTCTGTCACCTTGGAATGGTTTGCTGGTTGTGTTCACTTCGCCTCTGGTTTACCCTTACTTCAAAAAAAATACAATCCCGAAACTGGTAATGTTGAGATTGATGCAGATAGCATTGATGAAATTCAGCAACGTCCCCTTGACTGGACACGTCAAGCGCCCTTGGTGCAATATTTAGCGGCGCGGAAAAGTCACAAATTTCCACCTGTGCTTGTAGTAATTAATCAACCTTGGGTGGATAATCCCCAAGCTGCTGAGTGGGATAGTCAGGGAATAGCGTTAAAATCTACTACTGATTTCACCCCTTTAGATCAAGATGGTAAAGTTGGTCTGCTGAATATTAGTGAAGATGATGTGACAATTTATGCTTTGGATGGTCAGCATCGGCTCATGGGTGTACAAGGGTTGATGGAGTTAATTAAAACTCGCAAATTGCAGCGCTATAAAAAAGATAAAACTCCTGATGACAATTTTATTACATTAGAGGATTTGAAAGATAAGTACCAAGTAGACTTTGATTCCTTGCAAACCTTACCCAAAGAAAAAATTGGTATTGAGTTCATCTGTGCGGTTGCGGGGGGCGAAACTCACACCCAAGCCAGGCGCAGGGTGAGATCCATTTTTGTTCATGTTAACTTGATGGCTGCACCTTTAACTAAAGGTCAGTTGACACAGCTCAATGAGGATGATGGTTTTGCCATTGTAGCGAGAAAAATTGCCGTCACTCATCCGCTTTTGAAACAACAAGGGGATAGAAATCCTCGGGTTAACTGGAATAGTGCAACAGTGGCCTCTAATTCTACTGTCCTAACTACCCTGCAAGCTTTGCACGATATGTGTGAGCGATACTTGGGGCAAAAATTCCCTCACTGGAAACCTTTAGAAAAAGGCTTAATTCCCATGCGACCAGAGGATGAAGAACTTGAACAGGGAATTTGGGAGTTCAGCCAGCTATTTGATTATTTAGCCAGTCTTCCCAGTTATAAGCTCCTGGATGAAGAAGACACGCCAGCTTTACGACGCTTTAGTTTTGAAAAGGGAGGGGGGGAAGGAAATCTGCTTTTTCGTCCTGTTGCACAAGTGGCTTTAGCTCAAGCTTTAGGAATCTTGGTTTTTCAAAAAGGTTTGACACTGGCAAATATCTTTAAGAAGTTGCGTAAATTCGACCAGCAAGGCGGTTTGAGTGGTATTGATTACCCGCAATCTTTGTGGTACGGGATTTTGTATGATCCCAATAAAAAGCGAGTGCAGGTTTCTGGACGGGAATTAGCAGCCAAGTTACTAATTTACATTCTGGGTGGAATTCAGGAGCAAATGGAACGTGCTGAACTGCGCAAGGCTTTAGCTGATGCGAGAACTATAGAAAATCAAACCATAGACTTTGATGGTCAGTTTGTTCAACCCAAGCAAGTAGGACTTCCACCAATTTTATAATTTACCAGTTTGCAAGGCTTTGTCATGGGGTTATTACGGTGTTTTAAGTATAACAAAAGCATATAGCGTAATTTGCCACTGGACAGGTACTAGTATGAATGAAATCAGCCAAGATAGTAACAATAAAAATTAAATTGGAATGGATGTGATTAATTAAATTTGAGTATCATCTACAACAGAAATGTTGACTGTTGACTGTTGACTGTCCAAGTTGTGCGTCGGTGATACAAAATTTGAGCAATTAATGACTCTATTCTTAATAGACAATGAACTTTATCTGGGTAAAACGCAAAAATTGTAAATTTTTATTGCAGGATTC
>NZ_JANQDJ010000074.1:0-53198 GCF_029891685.1 Umezakia ovalisporum Ak1311
CTTTGTTTCCCAAGAATTACGGGCAGCAGAAGACCCAGAGTTTGAAACTTTCTATACCAAAAACATTTTGCTGAACGAGGGTATCCGGGCTTGGATGGCTCCTCAGGATCAGCCTCACAAACAATTCGTATTCCCAGAGGAAGTTCTACCCCGCGGTAACGCTCTGTAAGATTTAAACCTCATTCCCCATTTTTCATTTAGACCCCGCCAAAAGGTGGGGTTTATTTATTTTTCCAAGTGAGATTTATGTGTTATTATTGGTTTTAGGTTAACAACCCGGAGCTAAATGCTCTGTCCTTTTGAGACTAAGACCACTTAGGCAACAAGGAGGTGATGCCCATGATAGATAGTAGTAAACCCATGGGTCATCAGGTTGCAGTTAGCCGGCTGTGTGCCGGGGCTGTTCTCTAGAAGTTAGCCTTAGTCACTTTGAGAGACTAAGTTAGCTCAAGTAGCTAGGCTAAAGCTCGGAGTTCCTTCCGGCAGTCTGGTTGCAACCTGAAGACCCGCTAGACCGCTCTGATTTAAGCCCCTTGGTCTAAATCAGAGCGGATAGTTTTTTATGGGAATCTTTGCATTGCTCAAGGATTTGCTGCTTTAAAAGACGAGGTTTTAAACCTAAATTTTCGGTCACATAGATGGTCAAAACACCCGATACACTGTTTTGTAAAAAGACAAATTTAGCTTTCTGTAGATTTCGTCCCGGATATTATACTTAACATAAATAAACCCAGCTATTTGCTCATATCTTCTGTTGGGAAAATAGGGCCTTGGGACACTACTGATTGTAAACGTAAACAGGAATTTTTTGATATGGCGCAACTACTGACTGATACAGAAATTCAAGCACAGGTAAGCCGTTTGTCAGGTTGGACTGTTGAGGCTTCTAAGTTGCAAACTACCCGTAAATTAAAAGATTTTATTGGTGCAGTTGAATTTGTAAATAAGCTAGTAGAACCTGCTGAATCATTAGGGCATCATCCAGACATAGAAATTTCTTACAACAAAGTCACTATCACCTTGACAACACATGATGCAGGTGGGTTAACTCAAAATGACTTTGAGCTAGCTGAAATAATTTCTCAAATCAGCTGAAATTTTTTTGCTCAGAAAAAGAATTGAGAAGAGCGGGGAACATATGAACCGTCGGATCGTCTAATCATTTTAGATGATTGTATGTGTAAGGCAATGAAGCGATGGCTAATATCTTGCCATATACTTGAGATACCTTATAATATTGTTTTATAAGGTTGTGTTTTTGCATTAGTTAATCAGATTAATTTAATTTTTAAGTCTTAAGTTAATTAGTTATTAGCCTTGCAAAAACTAAAATTGTGGTAGTAGCAATTATAACTCATCAAAAATTTCAACAATAGTTTGGATTCATTATTGAGAGTAAGTGCAACAACAACAATTATCTATACAAGGTGTGAGGAAAAAGTGAAAATGTCTAATATCTTGTGGAAATCTTTGGTGGTAAGCCCAGCAGTTTTGGGGGCAACATTGTTAGTTTCTGTGGCAGCAATTGCAGCTCCAGGTACCACCACTGAAGTGTCGGCAATTGAACAACAAACCGCTACTGAAGTTGCTCAACAACCAGAAATTTTTGCTCAAGCAACTAACGACACCAGTGTTATTAACGAAGTTAAGAGTTACAGTAACGAAGGTAGACAAAATAATACTTTGTCTCAAGTAACATCGGTTTCCCAGTTTTCTGACGTACAACCGACAGATTGGGCATTCCAAGCTTTGCAGTCTTTAGTTGAGCGCTATGGTTGTATTGCTGGCTACCCAAATGGGACTTATCGCGGTAACAGGGCTTTAACCCGTTACGAATTTGCTGCTGGTTTGAATGCTTGTTTGGATAGAGTTAATGAATTGATCGCCACAGCAACAGCTGACATGGTGACTAGACAAGATTTAGCTACCTTACAGCGTTTACAAGAGGAATTTTCGGCTGAATTGGCAACTCTACGCGGTCGTGTAGATTCTCTAGAAGCCCGGGCGGCTGAATTGGAAGCCAATCAATTCTCCACTACCACCAAGTTGGTTGGTGAAGCAATTTTTGCTGTTACCGATGCCTTTGGCGACACAGCAGGTGACAATAATAACACCGTCTTACAAAACAGAGTCCGTTTGGACTTGCAAACGAGTTTCACTGGTAGAGACGTTTTACACACGCGTCTTGCTTCTGGTAACGCTGAAAGACTGAATTTGGGTTCTCAGGCAGTTGGTGAAGGTAACCAAACTTTTAACCTCGGTAATACCGGAAATAACAACGTTATCATAGACTGGCTATCTTACTACGTTCCTGTTGGACCGGCACAAGTTTACATTGCAGCTACCGGAGGTATTCATAGCGATTACGCTGCCACTAATAATCCTTACTTTGAGGATTACGATGGTGGTAATGGTGCTTTGTCTCCCTTCGCTTCCGAAAATCCCATCTATAGAATTGGTGGTGGTGCAGGTATTGCCTTTACCTTACCCTTTGGTCAGGGTGGGGGTATCCTGAGACCTAGTTCGCTAACTGTAGGTTACTTGGGATCAGAACCGAATAGTCCAAGTGCTGGATCAGGTGTATTCAACGGTAACTATGCTGCTTTAGGGCAGTTAAACTTTAGTCTGGGCGATCGCTTGGCCTTAGCTGCTACTTACGTTCATGGTTATCATGGAACAGGTAGTCAATTATTTGATGCAGGTTCCATCACTAGTCCCGTAGTGGGTACTGGCATAGCCAATAATCTGCAAAACCCATCTGCAACCAACTCATATGGTCTCTCAGCAGCCTTCAGACCCAGTAACAAGTTGTCAGTGAGCGGCTTTGTGTCTTACACTGATGTCACAGGTTTTGGCATAGGTGATGACAAGAATGTTTGGAGTTATGGAGTAGGGGTAGCTTTACCTGACTTTGGTAAGAGAGGTAACGTATTGGGTATTTTTGCAGGTGCTCAACCCTATGCACGCAGTGTCCAAACTGGCTTTAACAAAGTTCCATACCAAGTTGAAGGTTTCTATAAATATCGCCTTTCTGATAACGTCTCAGTTACTCCTGGGGTGATTTGGGTAACCAACCCTGGTCAGACGAGCCAGAACGACGATGCGTTTATCGGTACTCTCAGAACAACCTTCACCTTCTAGAGTGTTGAAAATCTGCTAAACATTTGCTAATTAAACTTGATTTTGCCCTGCATTAGCGGGGCTTTTTATTGTCAATCAGAGTAAAGAACAAACCCCAGTGGAGAACCGGAGTATACTAGAAAGAGTGAAGACTTTTTGTTAATCCCTTACTTAATATTGCTGCTTGTGGAACTATCGTGTAAATCTGAATACGCTATTCTCGCCCTAATTGAGATGGCAAGTCATTATCAAACCGGGGAACCGATGCAAATTCGCCAAATGGCGGCACAGCAAAACATACCCGACCGCTATCTAGAACAGTTACTGGCTACATTGAGACGCGGGGGTATAGTCAAGAGTCAACGCGGTTCCAAAGGTGGCTATTTTTTGACCAGCGAACCTTGGAAAATCACAGTATTCGATGTTTTAGAATGTCTGGAAGGTTTAGATGTGGGGAGATGTGAAGAAGATAGCAACCCGAACAGTATAGACGTTGGTGTGATTAAAGAAATTTGGCAAGAAGCATGTCAGGCGGCAAACTTAGTTTTACAAAATTACACACTTCAGGATCTTTGTGACAAAAGAGATTCCCGTCGGCAATTGGATATTATGTACTACATTTAGTCTCAAGTATTTTTAGTTAATTAAGTCAGGAATAGTTATGAAGATTGCCAGTAACATTACAGAACTTGTTGGTCGTACACCCCTGGTACAGTTGAACCGCATCCCTCGAGCCGAAGGATGTGTGGCGCAAATAGTCCTGAAACTGGAAAGTATGAATCCATCGGCATCAGTGAAAGACAGAATTGGAGTGAGTATGATCAATGCTGCAGAAGCAGAAAAATTGATTACTCCCGGAAAAACTGTGTTGGTGGAACCCACATCGGGAAATACAGGTATTGCTCTAGCTATGACCGCTGCTGCTAAAGGTTATCGGTTAATTTTGACAATGCCGGAAACCATGAGTGGAGAACGCCGGGCAATGTTGCGGGCTTATGGGGCAGAATTGGAACTCACACCGGGAATCGAAGGCATGAGTGGGGCTATTCGCCGCGCCCAAGAAATAGTGGAAACTACCCCACATAGTTATATGTTGCAGCAGTTTCGTAATCCGGCTAATGCTCAAGTACATCGGGAAACAACAGCTGAAGAAATTTGGTCAGATACTGATGGACAGGTAGATATGATTGTCGCAGGTGTAGGTACAGGTGGTACAATTACAGGTGTAGCGGAAGTTATTAAAGCTCGGAAACCAAGCTTTAAAGCTGTCGCTGTAGAACCGAGTAATAGCCCGGTGTTATCGGGAGGACAACCAGGCCCCCACAAAATCCAAGGTATTGGTGCTGGGTTTGTGCCTCAAGTCTTAAAAGTAAAACTGATTGATGAAGTAATTACCGTCACTGATGACGAAGCGATTGCTTACAGTAGGCGTTTAGCTAGAGAAGAAGGGCTACTGTCTGGTATTTCCACTGGTGCGGCTTTATGTGGGGCTATTCGTGTGGCTCGACGCCCAGAAAATGAGGGACGGTTAGTAGTTATGATTCAGCCGAGTTTTGGAGAAAGATATTTAAGTACACCTTTGTTCCAAGACTTGGAAGCTAAAGTAGCTGCTAGCATGAGCTAAACGTTACATTAGATCAATGGTCGATTCTAAACACGTTTCTAATCACTATGAAACTCTCAAAGTGAATGCTAATGCTACTCAAGCCGAGATTAAGCAATCTTATCGCCGCTTGGTCAAGTTGTTCCACCCGGACAGCAATCAGCAAACAGCAGATAAAGAGGAGATTATTCGCATCAATGCAGCTTATGAGGTTTTAGGTGATACTCAAAATCGTCTTGATTATGACCAACAACTGCAAGAAGAATCTCAAAAATTAAATAGCAGCTATCAACAGCGTGCTGCATCGGCTCAAAAACATTACCAGGCCACCAGGCAAACCGGACGAGAGGCTGATGAATACCTTGAGGAATGGTTACGCTTGGTTTATCAACCAGTTATTGAGCTGCTTGATAATATTCTCAGTTCTCTAGAAGAGCAAATAGAGCAACTAGCCGCCGACCCCTTTGATGATCAGTTAATAGAACAATTTGAAAAATATTTAAACGCCTGTGGAGAAGACTTGAAAAAAGCCCAGCTGACTTTTCAATCTCTGCCAAATCCCCCCAGTTTAGCGAAAACAGCTGCTTATCTCTACCACAGTCTCAGTCAAGTAGCAGATGGAGTGGAGGAGTTAGGTTATTTTCCTTTAAGCTACGATGAGCGTTATTTGCATACAGGACAAGAATTATTCCGCATAGCCGCCAGATTACACCATGAGGTGCAAAACTTGCGTTGACCTCTCTAGGGAGAGTGGTGCGGCGATACTAAAACAGTTGATTATTTTACAAGTGACAGATTAGGGAACAGTGAGCAAAAATATCAGCGAATACTTGGGTGATGGATAGCTTGCTCTGCACTGAACAGTCATTGACCTGGGCTAAAATTGGTTTATGCTGGAAATAGTGAAAGTTTAAGAAATTTTAAATTTTGTCCCCAGTGTACTCATGCAATGTATTGTTAATCGCCGCGCTCAGTTTTCGGCTGGTCATCGCTATTGGTTACCAGAACTGAGTGAAGCCGAGAATATTGAAAAATTTGGTGCTTGTTCCAGATTTCCCGGACATGGACATAACTATGTTTTATTTATCTCCATGGCTGGAGAATTGGATAAATATGGCATGGTACTCAACTTGTCTGATGTGAAACACGTAATTAAGCGCGAAGTTACCAGCCAACTAGACTTTTCTTACCTCAATGATGTGTGGGCAGAATTTCAAGCAACTCTACCTACTACGGAGAATATAGCAAGGGTGATTTGGCAGCGTTTAGCACCGCATTTACCTTTGGTGCGTGTACAGTTATTTGAACATCCTGAACTTTGGGCAGATTATATAGGAAAGGAAATGGAAGCCTACCTCAGCATCAGTACTCACTTTAGCGCCGCCCATCGGTTAGCTCATCCTCAACTCAGTAACGAAGAAAATTCCCAAATTTATGGTAAGTGCGCCCGTCCTCATGGTCACGGACATAATTACCATCTGGAAGTGACTGTCAAAGGAGAAATTGATCCCCGCACAGGGATGATTGTAGATTTAGGTGCTTTAAATCAGGTCATTCAAGATGATGTGGTGGAAGCATTTGATCACAGCTTTTTAAACAAAGACATTCCTTTCTTTGCTGAAGTTGTCCCCACTGCTGAGAATATCGCACTTTACATTAGTAATTTGCTGCGATCGCCTGTTCAGGAATTGGGTGCTACGCTTTGCAAAATCAAATTAATCGAAAGTCCCAATAACTCTTGTGAAATTTATTGCACAGAAGCAGATGCTGATACTGTCAGTACAGTACAATGTGAGGCAGTTTTAGTGTAAAAAACCATCAGCCTCTCCGCTCATCCCTCTTCTTGAGTAGGAGAGGGAAAATTTTGAGGAAAGTTTAAAGGCGGGTGGGTCAGGGTCTTACTTGAGCAATTATGGTGCGGTGACGAGGGGTGTTGCTCGTGATGGTGGGAACTTGAAAACCAGCTTCAAGCAAGGCTTGGTGAATATCCAAACTGAAATATTGATCTAAATAAGGTTCAGTACTTTTGAGTAGTGTCAAAATGTAGGTGGGCATTTTGTGATATATTTCGGACTGGGGATTCATGTCCATAATTGCTAAGTGACCATCTGAACGCAGGACCCGTCGCATTTGGGCAAAAATATTTCTAGTTGCTGACTGTGGCAATTCGTGACACATTAAGAAAATCGAGACTAGATCAAAGCTAGCATCTGGTAATCCATTAGATTCTGCTGCAGTATGAAGCCAATTGATTTTCCCTTGACGCTCTTGGGCGCGGTGATAGGCAACAGCTAAAAAATAGGGAGATAAGTCCAAACCTGTAATCTGAGAATGGGGATAAGTTTCTTGAAGGGCAAAGGTGCTCAATCCTACACCACATCCCACATCTAGGATATCTTGGGGTATATGGGGGAGGGAGATTTTGAGAATATTGTGGTAACTTTGACGTAGTTTAGTATCACCTTGGGCATCAGTATCTTGCCAAATTTTAGCGTGAACTGCATGAGCCGCAGGTTTTAATTCAAAAGCGGCTTGCCAGCTCAGGTTACCATTTTCGTAAGCATGGAATGAATTGAGGTAATAGTCTGGATAAGAAATCTGAGGATTGTGAACTTTAGCTAATTCTTGTGTCCAATCACGGGCTTGTAATATTTTTACTTCTTCTGTCCAAGGAACACCTATTTTTTCAGCGCGTTTAATCATCATTTGTCTAGCTTGATGCTTGGCCAGATTGGCTAAAGGTTTGATAGCCAGAATACCATTCACCAAGCGGGAAGCTAGACCAGGAGTAGTTGTTGCAGCACCAGTCATAAATTTTGTTTGCGTTTAACAGCCTTTTTACTTATGACATAATTATCTCAGACTAGTCTAGCTCTTGATTTGTCTCTGATTGGGCATTTAAATTCTACGTTGTAGCCAAAGTAGGTCAGGTGGTTAAAAAGTTTTGCCTATTGGGCAGTTTTGGCTTTCAAAGCCAACAACATCTCCAATTCAGCGGTAGATTTGTCGGGACTGGAGGCGGTGACACCAAAACCATGAATAGCACTTAGGACCGTGTTAGCCTCGGATGTGAGAGCTTGTTCTTGCACAAAGCGATTGACTAAGGATGCAGTTTGTTTTGCATCTATATAGAAGTAACCTGCATTGGGTTTTGGTAGTGAATCAGTTACAGCTTTGAAGCTGTGGCTACTATCTAGTTTAGGGGTTTTGTTCGTGGCGATCGCTTCAGCCACAGAATCACCAATTGCCAAAAATGCGGTATTTTTATCTAGCCAACCATGAGCTAATAAAGCTTCTTGTCCGGGGATTTGCCATTCTGTGATATTTTTACCGTCAATATTTCTGGTGGTGACGTTGATTTTTTGAATTTTGGCGAGGTTATCCAGTTTGCTAAATGTGGCTGTTGCAGTTTGACGATCACTTGTTTCTAATAGTAGTGCTGCTGCAAATCCTATATTTGTTGAACTAGTTTGATAGGACAGAATAGCACCAAAGGCAAATTCTTTATCCATCCAGCCAAAAATGTCTTTATCTAGGTCAATATTGACAAGGTTTACTTGTGTTTGCAGCTGTTGTAATATTTGATTAAGTTCTGGGTAATCCTGAGACTCTGCTACTATGGCTGACCAACTACGACTGATGGCATTACCAGTAATCAAAGCAAAGGTATCTGAAGGTAATTTACTGACTATTTTTGCTGGAGTTGTTTGATACTGGAATGTATTTGATTGTGGATTTAAATTAGCGATGGCCTTCATTCGCACGCCCTGATCATCAACCCCAACAAGCGCTACCATAGATTTTATTTGTTGTAATTGTTTGAGAGTTTGTGGTGGTAATTGCCCAGTTTGGGGATTTGTAGGTAGGAATTTTTGTATCATTTTCCCATAGTCTGGTATGTAGACTTGGGCGAGAATATTTTTCACATTTGCCTTAGCTGTTAGCAGGTTATTGGCGACTTTTTGGCTGGCGAAAGAAGGCTGGCCTTTAAAAGTTTCAATAGCCTTTTCCACAGGTTGTTTTTCTGGAGCTAATACTAAATGATTGTTATTTAAAATTGCAGTATATGTCAGTCTGCCATTTTCTTTAAATTCTGTGATTTTTTCACCTTTGTAATTAAATTCCTGAACTTTGACACCTGGTTGTGATTTTAATTTATTAGTGAAATTGAGGGCGTTCAGTTGATCTTTAATGCCTACTACAATCAAGATATGAGGTTGTGGCTCTGGCTGTGTGCTAGAGTTGGGCTGATTTGATTGTGTTACTCGAGTACCACTGGGTGGTAGCACAGCCACCATCACACCATCAAGCCAAGGCTTTAAATCTTTTTCGTAGGAAAAATTACCTTGATTAGGAAAGTCTTGTTGAAAATCTTTTAAGCCTTTGGCTATGAGGTTTTGTGCTTCTGGATTGCCAAATTCTTGCAACTTTGCCCAGGCTTGTGGATCTGTGGTGATGTAAGTTGCCATAAGTGCTGTAGAAGGGACTAATGTAGCACTCCCCACTACACCGGAACTATCTCCAGATGGCCATTTTAAGTACATATACATGGCTACAGTTCCGGCGACGAGAACAGTAGCACTAACAGCAGGAACCAATAAATTTGCCTTACGTTCAAACATCTTCACTATCCTTGTTTATTCAAACCTTCCTGCTCAACTTGCCCAGAATAACTTAAAAATTCTGGCAATTCATATAAAAGTTTTGTCTTTACTAATTATTATCAATCATCGACTGCAAAGCGGTGTATGTGTCTTTTGTTAACTGACTCATAGCTTGGCGAGTTGCAGAGCGATCGCCCTGAGATTGTTTCCAGCGTTCGGTTACAGAAATTGGTTCACCGATAGTAATCATTGCCTTCCTCAAACCTAAACGAGGTCTACCGGGAAGAGTAGATTCCTGAATACGAGAAAGCATATCAAACATTAATAACGTTGTTTCTGCAAACCTTTCCGCAGTGGGTTTCTCCTGGATGTAATTAGCAGTCACAGCGACAAAACTTTCCACTAATCTCATATGTTGCATATTCAAATCCGCTTCTGATGCAACCCAGTCTGCCAACCCACGGTTGAAAGGTGATAAAGTGTTAATATTTGTTATGTCATCTCGATAAATATAATTCCAACCCGCTTCTTCTAAACGACGACAACGATCAATAAAATTTCCTTGGGCTTGCACTGCAAAATATTGTTCAGCGACGTGTAAAGCTTTATCCATTAAACGATGCAATCTAGCAATTAGGATCTCATTAGGTCTAGCAGATGCATGAATAGATATAGTTTTTGGTATGTCTTGATGATAGAAACGGCGATAAAACTCTTCCATTTCCGTCATGAAATGTTCAGCCAGGCGACAAATACGTTGATAGTATAAATCTCGCTGTTTATTACTCCCAGATTGATCAACTGGTTCCAAGCCGCTATCGGCTTCTAATTTAGTTAACAGCCAATTTAGCTTTGACCAAGGCTGCTCAATGTAACTATACTGAATACCCACCGGGACAATGACAACAGCTTCAGAACGGTGGGCTTTTTGCAAATCTTCTACACACCAAAAACCCAATTGAGCTACACCAGGTTCTAGGGGGCTAACAATTTCACTATGACCATTGTTACCTCCTTCTGGTGCTATAGCAATGGGCATTTCACCATTACTAAACAACTCTCTTGCTCTTTGAATGGCTTGTCTATCTAATCGCCGACCACGACGAATGGGGACACCGCCAACTCTGGAGAATAACCATCCCAGCCAATCTCCAGCCCACACAGTCATACCTCGGTCATAAAGAAAGTAACTGTGGAGGGGTTGTTGCAATTTAATCTTGTGCTGACGTGCCACTTTGGGCAAAATGTGGGAAAGTAAATAAAGCATGCAAAGGGGGTCTTCTACCTCTGGATGACGAAATGCAATCAAAAAGCGAATATTACCAGATTGGAATTGTTGATAAAGTTTGGCTAATATCTCTACATTCTGAGCTTCAACTTGCACAATGCCAGCAGGTAACCACGGTCTGGTGCGAAAACGTAGCACAATAGGCAATAACCAGCGAAAAATATGTAGTATGAGTGGGTTAAAGCGTTGGGGAATAAATTTGAGTGGTGGTTGGGTGGAGTGAATTGATTTAGGCAAGTGACTCTCCAGATTATGTTTTAAGATTGGTTGGGGTGAAGAGAATTAGTATCACGCAAAAGCGCAAAGGATAGGAGATGAACACACCGGAAGATGCGCGAAAACAGGCGCCAGCGACACAGCGCAATCGTGAACCTATTTTAGGGGTGCTTTTACAAGTGTTACCTGCAACTGGTACTGTGTTGGAAGTGGCTAGTGGTACTGGTGAACACGCTGTATATTTTGCGCCTCGTCTTAGTCCTCGCCGATGGCTACCTACTGAACAAAATCCGTTATTACTGGCTAGTATTAACGCCTGGGCTGAAAAATGTCCATCAGGTCATCTTGATCCGGCTTTAGAACTTGATGCTAGTATGCCGATTTGGACAGTAGAGAAAGATGCTGCACCTGATTTACCTATTGTAGCCATAGTTAATATTAATATGATTCATATTTCACCTTGGTCAACTTGTTTGGGACTGATGGCTGGTGCTAGTCGAATTTTACCTCCTGGTGGAATACTTTATTTGTACGGGCCTTTCAAACAAAACGGCGAGCATACCGCACCTAGTAATGCAGCTTTTGATCAATCTTTGAGGGCGCAAAATTCGACCTGGGGTGTGCGTAATCTACAGGATGTCATAGAGGCTGCTAGCGCCCAGGATTTGAGCCTGAAGGAAATTTATCAGATGCCGGCTAATAATCTTTCTGTAGTGTTTCAACGTTGTCAATAGTGGAGATTAGCAGACTCGAACTGCTGACATCCTGCTTGCAAAGCAGGCGCTCTACCAACTGAGCTAAACCCCCATAAAATAGAGTAAGCATTTGCTCCTTTAGTTAAAGACTATATCATTGCTTTAAAAAAGATGCAAGAAAATATTCAAGTAGTGGCAGCCCTGTATAAATTTGTCAGCCTGCCGGATGTTAAGGAAAAAC
The DNA here is from genome assembly GCF_029891685.1 of Umezakia ovalisporum Ak1311. Lineage (NCBI taxonomy): Bacteria > Bacillati > Cyanobacteriota > Cyanophyceae > Nostocales > Nodulariaceae > Umezakia > Umezakia ovalisporum. The sequence continues at coordinate 11,768 of NZ_JANQDJ010000074.1, forward strand.
AAGAACCTCTGCTGTCTTACTGTCAATCACAAGGTATCAAGGGAACAATTTTATTAGCAGCAGAAGGTATTAACGGCACAATTGCGGGTTCACGTCAAGGGGTGGATTCTGTTTTAGAGTTTCTGCGTTGTGACCCACGTTTGGCAGACTTAGAATATAAAGAGTCATACAGTGAAACACAGCCGTTTGAACGGATGAAAGTACGGCTAAAATCAGAAATCGTTACTATGGGTTTACCGGAAGTTGACCCGAATCAACGGGTGGGTACTTATGTCAGTCCCGAAGAATGGAATGATTTGATTTGTGATCCCGAAGTCATTGTCATTGACACCCGTAACGATTATGAGGTAAGTATCGGTACTTTTAAAAACGCACAAAATCCCCAAACCAAGTCATTCCGGGAGTTCCCGGAATATGTGAATAAAAACCTTGACCCCAATCAACACAAAAAAGTAGCTTTGTTTTGCACTGGCGGAATTCGTTGTGAAAAGGCTTCATCTTTTATGCTTGGTCAAGGATTTGCAGAGGTCTATCACCTCAAAGGCGGTATTCTTCAATATTTAGAATCAGTACCAGCCGAAAGAAGTTTGTGGGAAGGGGAATGTTTTGTGTTTGATGAACGGGTAGCTGTCCGTCATGGCTTGGAGTTAGGTAGTCATGAGTTGTGCTTTTGTTGTGGACATCCCATTTCTGAGGAAGATAAGGCTTGTCCTCAGTATGAAGAAGGTATTTCTTGTCCTCATTGTTTTGATAGTGTGACTGAGGAAAAAAGGGTACGTCAGCAAGAGAAGTGGAAACAATATCAATTAACTCTTCATTTGTAATTACTGATTAAGGAGTTTTTTAGAGAATTGACATCAAAGGAAACCAGAATTATTTTTTCTGGGCTAAAGTTAAGCCATCGCCTATGGGAACTAAACTGAGATTAATTCGCTGGTCTTGATGCAGTTTTTCGTTGAGGGCGCGAATTGTGGTAGTGCGATTGTCTTGAACTTGGGAATCTGCAACTCTACCCGACCAAAGTACATTATCAATCACAATTAATCCCCCTGGTCTGACTAATTGCAGCGATCGCTCATAGTAACCATCATAATTGCTTTTGTCTGCATCAATGAAGGCGAAATCAAATGTCTCTGCCTCACCTGTAGCTAGTAACTGATCTAATGTCTCCATTGCTAGGCCAATATGCAAATCTATTTTATCTGCTACCCCGGCTTGTTGCCAATAACGACGAGCGATCGCTGTAAACTCTGCATTCAGATCACAAGCTACTACCCGACCATGTGGTGGTAGTGCTAATGACACCACTAAGGCACTATAACCTGTAAATACCCCCACTTCTAAAGTTTTTTTTGCTCCCATCAATTGCACTAGCAATGCCATAAATTGTCCTTGTTCTGGAGCAATCTGCATTCTAGCCATGGGATGCTGGGCTGTTTCTTGCCTGAGTTGGTACAGGATTTCTGGTTCACGTAAAGATACGGAAAGTAAGTAGTTATATAGTTGAGGTTCCATTCCCAGTGTTTGATTTGCCATATTTCAGTGAAATTAACGTTCAAATTATTTCTTATAATTCATTTATTTTACGCCTTAAGAGTGAGAAAAGCTAATTTGTCTTTCCATCTAAAGAACGATAAATTTACTCAATTTCATAGTTAACTTGAAAGCAGATGAACAGGAGCAATCCTGACATTCCAAGAGAGTTGTGTACTTGTTTTCAGTGGTCAGATTAAGAGCGTGTGTCAGGTGTGAGGATAACAATGTCGGTCGCGTATAATTGCCTTCAATTAGTACGTTCGGCTTACATCCGGGGTAAAATGCCTGAACTTGCAAATTGTAAGTTGGGAGTTAAAGCATATATTAAACCTTGGATTTAATTATTGATCCAAGGTTTATTTTTGGGAATTGTTCAATTGTTTTTGTCTGCATTAATAATTAACAGGAAAATTATCCTATGTCAGAAGAAATTTTACAACCACCACAGCAACAAGAACCGCCCGGTAAAGAATCAGAAATGAAGCCTAAGCCCAAAGCTGATGACCCGCAGTATCGAGGTAGTGGTAAATTACATGATAAAGTAGCATTAATCACAGGTGGAGATAGTGGTATTGGTCGTGCTGTAGCAATCGCTTTTGCTAAAGAAGGTGCAGATGTGGCGATTGTATACTTGAAGGAACATGATGATGCTCAAGAAACAAAACATTTGGTAGAAAGTCTTGGGCGAAGTTTGATAGGTATAGCCGGGGATATTACCGATGAAAAGTTTTGTCAGCAAGTTGTGGAAGAAACTGTTAATCAATTTGGCAAATTAGATATTCTCATTAACAACGCTGCTGAACAACATCCTCAAGCCAGTATTGAGGACATTAGTAAAGAGCAATTAGAGCGTACCTTCCAAACTAATATTTTCTCTATGTTTTACCTGACTAAAGCTGCTATAAAACACCTGAGAGAAGGTAGTTCCATCATTAATAGTACATCAGTCACAGCTTATAAAGGTAATCCTCAATTACTAGATTATTCCTCTACAAAAGGTGCAATTGTTGCCTTTACTCGTTCTTTATCACAAAATTTAGTATCCAAAGGCATTCGGGTAAATGCAGTAGCACCTGGTCCGATTTGGACACCTTTAATTCCTTCAACTTTTCCCCCAGATCAAGTGGCAAATTTCGGTAAACAAGCACCAATGGGACGAGCAGGACAACCTGAAGAAATTGCACCCAGTTATGTATTTTTAGCTTCTGATGATGCTTCTTATATGTCTGGTCAAGTATTACATCCCAATGGTGGGACAATAGTCAACGGCTAACTCAAACACCGCACCCCGGATTAATCCGGGTCTAAATAATTTTCGATTTACTAATACCATTTCCGCATGAAGCTGAAGTTAATATTCTAGATTTTCAATTGAGGCAAAGGTGCAAGATGTTATTTAGTAAATTGTTTAACAATTACATTAGCTAAACTCCTCTGAAAGAAGCATTACGAATTACTAATTACGAATTATGACACCCTCAAAACCATTGGTCGGCACAGAATTAGTAGACTGTGCTAGAGCAAATGCCAGGGAAGGAATAGAAAGTGCTGCTTACCAATGTGGCTATGGCGATGATATCAATAGTTTTGCCCGCCAACTCAGAGAATCTTGTGAAAAAATGAATTTACAAGTTAAAGAACTCAATGAATTAATTACTGATCAGGATATAATATTGGAGTTAGGATACGGAGAAATTTTTGCACCAGAGAGTTCTACAGAATTATAAAAATAAAGATGAGAAGACTTCCCAGGTGTCATCACTCATAACCCTAAAATTAATCGCGCCAAGTAAAAGTAAATCAAAACACCCAGGACATCAACGGCTGTAGTAATAAACGGTGGTGACATCAACGCTGGGTCTAAACCGAAAGAGCGAAATAAAAATGGCAGAGCTGAACCTGAGACAGAAGCAATCACAGAAATAACCAGTAAACTGCTGCCTACGGTCATAGCTACGTCGGTGCGTCCTTGGAGAAAGTAAGCCCACACTGTGGCCAGGCTACCTAACATTAGTCCCAAAAATGCGCCAGTGATAGCTTCTCTGGCAATTACTTGCCATCCCTTAATTCCTTTAATTTCATCAGTACTCATACCGCGAATGACCACTGTAGAAGACTGAGCGCCCACATTACCACCAGTATCTGCCAATAAAGGAATAAATGCGCTGAGTATCACCACTTGTTGTAGGATATTTTCTTGGGACTTAATAATTGTGCCTGTCACTGTGTTAGTGATCAGTAAGACAAACAACCACACCACCCGCTTGCGGGCAACTTGCAGTAAATTCATTTGAAAATAGTTGTCACCGTGGGACTGCACACCACCGCCTAAGGTGTAGATATCCTCAGTGATCTCTTGTTGCAAAATGTCCATAACATCATCAACAGTGACGATACCTACTAAACGCTGTTCTCTGTCCACCACGGGTACAGCTAGAAAATCATATCTTTGAATTAATTTAGCTACTTCTTCTTGGTCTGTATCGGTGTAGACAAACACCACTTCACGGGTCATGATTTCGCCAATGGTTTGTGCTAGCTGAGATACCACCAACTCTCGTAAAGAAACAATTCCGGTCAAGCGTCTAGCGCTATCGGTAACATAAAGGTAGTAAATCATTTCACTTATATTAGCGAGGCTGCGAATTCCCTCTATGGCGTGAGATATGGTGAAATTTTCTTTAAGATAAATTAATTTTGGTGTCATGATGCGCCCAGCTGTATCCGGCTGATAACCCAGGAGTTGAGCTGTAGCTTGACGTTCCTGCGGACTCAGTTGTTCTAGCAACCGATTAACAACTTTTGCTGGTAATTCGTCAAATAACCTGGCTCGATCATCTGGGGACATTTTATCTACAATGTCACGGACATCTTGACTTTTGAGTTCTTCAATTAAATGTTCTTGAACACTGTAGTCGAGATATTCATAAACCTGGATGGCCTCAGCTTTGGGTAGTAAGCGAAAAACCAAAGCGTGCATTGCTTCTGGTAGACCTTCAATGGCCTCAGCAATATCCGCGGGTTGCACAGGTGCGAGAATAGATTTTGCTTGCTGGAAGCTCCCTGCTTCTAGCAGTACTAGTAACTCATTTCGCACTGAATCTTGCAATTCGCTGCGTGTAATATTTTGGGTGCTAAAATTTAAATTATTCATCTCTGTCAAAATCTATTTTCCTCAGCTAGTTTCAATAAGTTTGCTGGTTTGAGTTTAGGGGATTGAGAAAGTTAAACTGATAATTGTTGTTATCGTCCAACATTAATACTTTTACGACTCAGGCAATATAACAGGCAAAAGGGAGCAGGGTACAGAGTCCAAAGTCATTTTGTTTCTGAGTTTTATCATAAATGTATGTTCTCATCCAACTGAAAACAGCCACATCTGAATGCAAACTTGATTTTTGTTGATAGGTAGTTTATGAATTACACCTTAATAATCGTATTAATTAGATTTACAAGTAACAAATACTACAATAAGTTTGATAAGTAAATGAAGTCAAAAGTAAAAGTTAATCAACTTGCCAATTGGCTGTAATTGATGATTAACTATTAGTTTCGTCACGATTGATTTTTGTTGTTATCATACTTGCCATGAGGTATTTTTGAGCAACTTTTGTAATATATACAGTCACAATAATTGTGGCAATTAACCCAATTAATTGTATTACCCATTGCCAGATTTGGGCTTCTAAATTAGTTGGTTTATCATGTGTATTCAGCGTTGCCAAATCACCAGCCACAGAGCCGATATAAACATACATAATTGTACCCGGAATAATGCCAAAGGAACCTAATATATAGTCTTTCAGAGAAACTTGTGTGACTCCAAAAGCATAATTTAATAAGTTGAAGGGAAAAATAGGACTTAAACGAGTCAGTAAGACAATTTTCCATCCATCTCTGGCAACTGCTAAATTAATTGCTTTAAATTTAGGATATTTATCAATCTTGCGATTAACCCAATCACGAGATAAATAGCGACCAACAATGAAAGCTAAAATTGCTCCAATAATTGCACTAATTAAGACATATATTGATCCCCAAACCAGTCCAAACAACCAACCACCTTTTAAGGTTAAAATAGAACCAGGGATAAATAATATTGTTGCTAAGTTATAAATGATAATATATGCAATTGGTCCAAAAATACCTAGAGTTTGCACCCAAATAATCCCATTATGTAAAACTTCTTGAACCTTGAAGTATTGGACAGAAATAATTACGGCAGCAAGCAAAAAAATCAATATTAATAATTTTATTTTGCCATTTAATCGCGATTTTTTGACCATAAAATTTACCTGATTTTTTCATTACTACCTACCATCAACAAATGAAACTGAAAATAAAATCTTCTACCTTTGCGCCATGGACAAATATTGTTAAAGCTTGCTCAATTTTTATTGACGATACCAGCAACTGATTCGCCGGGGTGACACACCGAGAAAAAAAGCAATAATTACTATTTGGTTAAGCATGGTAGTATATAATACTCCTTTTTTCAACCATCTCCGGGCTGAAGTTACAACTGGGACAGGAATAATGATAATTTTGCCAGTATGTTTTAAACGGCGGATGAGTTGAAAGTCTTCCATAATAGGCAAATTAGGAAACATGCCAATTTTATAGAATACTTCTTTTGTTAAAAATATGGCTTGGTCGCCATAGGGCATTTGACAAAAACGCGATCGCCAGGTTACTCCCTTTTCTACCCATCGTAAGCTCCAACAAGGGGCATCAATCCGCAAACAAAAGGCACCAGCGATGCCCTTCGGTTGTTGTAGAGCGGTGCGAATCATGTCATCAAACCCAGAAGGTAAGCGTGTATCTGCATGAAGAAACAAGAGGATATCCCCAGTTGCAGCTATAGCACCTGCATTCATTTGAGTAGCACGACCAGGGGGAGATGAAATTACTTTTACACCTAATGACTGAGCTATACTGACGGTGTTATCTTTTGATCCACCATCTACCACAATTAATTCTACATTTATACTAGGTTCAGTAGAAGCGATGGCAGCTTGAATATTTTCGGATTCGTTAAAGGTAGGAATGATAATGGAAATTTTGATATCCGCAATTAATTGTGTCATTTAATTTTCTTATTCAGCAATGCCCAACATTTAAAAACCCCCTTCCCGGTGTTTGAGAGGAAGAGGGTTTACGAATTACGAATTACGAATTACGCTAATATCCGCCTTCTTCTTCGTATTCTGGCTGTCGTTCTTTGATTTTTTTGGGAATATTCACCGGCTTTGGTGCGTCTTCCCAAGCGTCGCTTTCTATGTCGTCATAATCTTCATATTCGTCGGCGTAAGGCTTGCTGTCTGGCTGGGGTTCATATTTGGGTGGTTCTTGATATATATCCCGGCCTGTGGCTTCACTCCAGTTATCTTCCTCGTCTTCTTCGTATTGAATGGTTTCGTACTGTCGTGCCCGCATCACTTGACGCTGTGGTATTTCTTCTTCTACATAGTCTTCAGTCCATTGTTCTTCTGCTACGGGTTCAGGAGGGCGAACTCTGGTTTTGGGTGGTTGTAATGGTACGCCACTTGGTAGCTGATTTCCTGGTGCAACTGTCCGCGGAGTATAGCCATATTCTTCTTCCGCTTCTCGCTCCCATGGTGCTTTACCGATACCTAACCGTTCTAGCACACCAACTGTCAACTGATTAACTCGTTCTTCGGCTCCTTCAAAGACAATCAACCTGCTGGGGCCTGTGCTGACGATTTCATCTATTGATAGTTCGTAGGTGCTAAGAAATTGGTCAGGAATTTGAGGTAGTCCTAAAGAAGCAATCACTATGGACAGAATCTTTCCAGTTTGGCCATTGAACTTAAAACCCCTTACCCTGCCCAATACTTCACCTGTTTCTGTGATTACTTCCCAGTTAATCAGGTTGCTTAAACTTTCAACTTCAATGTCTTCAATGGCATCTTCGTTGTCAACTAGAATTACATCACCAATTTGGTTGATGGTGTTGAGGTACATATAGCGTGGCAGACCAGAAATAGAGATCAGGCTGTCTCGCAAACCAAGAGCCACAACCTCTCTTTGATCAATATCAACCCAAAGTTGACTGACGACACCGAGCCGTTTGCCGTTGTCACGAGTAATCACCTGGGTGTTTAATATGTCGGAACGCCTAATTATCTGTTCAGAGGTCATTCTATACCGAGTCCTGATCTCGAATCCGGTTTATCTATACACTATTATTAACAAAAACTCAAGCAGATGTATTGGATGATTGTAATTTAATACCCAAAACTTGAGTGTAAGCTCCTCGTGCTTGAGTAACGCCAATTGTGCGTTCGGCTGATTCTATCATCGGACGACGCAAACTCACAACTATAAATTGTGCTTGTTGGGCTTGTTGTTTAATCATTTTAGCTAATCGCTCGACATTTGCCCCATCTAAAAACATATCTACTTCGTCAAAGGCATAAAATGGCGAGGGACGATAACGTTGGAGGGCAAAAATAAAACTCAAGGCTGTGAGGGATTTTTCTCCCCCAGACATGGAAGCAAGACGCTGTACTGGTTTACCTTTGGGGTGGGCAATTAAATTGAGTCCACTGTTAAAGAAATCTTCGGGATCTTCCAGTTGCAAATAGCCGTCACCTTCAGAAAGGATGGCAAAAATAGATTGAAAGTTTTCGTTGACAGCATCAAAAGCTTCTGTAAAAGCCATTTGCCGCAATGTGGTAAAATTTTCGATGCGTAAAAGTAATTCTGTGCGTTCTGCTTCTAGGGTTTGCAATTTTTGCGTTAGTTCTTGGAGGCGGTTTTGCGTCCGTTCATACTCTTCCAACGCTAACATATTCACTGGTTCCATGGACTGTAAGCGTTTGGCTAGGCTTCGCAGTTCTTTTTGCAATTCGTCTAAATCTACTTGATTCGGCACTTCTGGCAGAGGATTGGGCAATTCTGCGCTGGCTGCTTGCAGTTGGTTTTGCAATGTTGTCAATTCCTCTCGTTGCTTTTGTTGAGTTTCTTGCAGTTTTTGAATTTCCCATTGCAGTTGTTGTTGACCTAAGAGTTGCGATCGCACTTCCTGTTCCATGGCGTCGCGTTTTTGTTTTTCTGCCCCTAAATTCTGCTCTATTTGGCTCAAATTACCCTGGGTAGCGCTGATTTGCTTCTTGAGGGCTGATAGCTGGTGTCCGAGGGCATTTAGTTGATTTTGTTGGCTTTCTTGCTGATGATGATATTGCTGAATTTTGGCTTCAGCTTCTTGGATTTTCTCTTGTGATCGCTGTTGCTGAATTTCCAAATTTCTTAATCTTTCCTCGGCGTTTCTTAATTCTGTTTCTCGTTGTTGTAATTCTTGCTCTTGCTCTTTGATGGTTACTTGAATTTGTTGCCATTCACTAGGGGTTTGAGAGTCTTCTAACTCTGCTAAACCTTGTCGTAATTGTTGAAGTTCCCTTTCTAGTCCTGGTAGTTCTAGAGCTAAGATTGATAAGCGAGATTGGGAGGTAGTGATTTTTTCTTGGTTTTGGGCTAGTTGCGATCGCGTGTTTTGCAATTGCCCTGTCAAAGCCTTAATATCTTTTTGCACCTGTTCCCATTGCAATTGCTGTTCCCGGCGCGCTTGTCTCGCTTCTGTGAGTGCTTGACTGTATTGTTTGGTTTTGGCCGATAAGGAAGCGATGGCTTCGGTACAGCGTTCTATAATCCGCTCAACATCGGCCAGGCGGCCTTTCAAAGCAATCACTTCTTCAGATTCTGCCGATTCTCCTGTACCAAATCGTAAGGCTGAACGCTGACTGCTACTACCGCCAGTCATGGCCCCGCTCGTTTCCAACAATTCCCCTTCTAAGGTGACAATCCGGTACAATCCGATATTTTGCCGCGCTGCTTGGATATTGGTAAATACTACTGTGTTGCCAAGTACATAATTAAAAACATCTTGATAACGGCCATCGCACTCAATTAAATTAACGGCATAATCCACAAAGCCGTTAACATAACGTAACGTGACATCTTGAATTAATTTACTAGCACGAATTTTTGTTAAAGGTAAAAAAGTCGCCCTCCCAGCCCGTTTTTGTTTCAGTAATTCAATCCCGGCGGCGGCTACACTGTCATCTTCTACAACAATATGCCCCAATCGTCCACCAGCGGCAATTTCCAAGGCCAACTGATAGCGGGGTTCCACCTTGCCCAACTGCACAACTAAACCGCACAGCCCAGGCAATTCCGATTGTAAAATAACTTTACTAGCCTGGGTTCCCTGTACTTCCTGTTGGGCTTGGGCTTGCGCCTCAATTTTATCCAACTGACGTTGTTTTTCCCGTTGTTCTTGTAAAAGTCGCTTTTGAGTTTCCTGTTGGATTTGTAATTCTTGTTCTGCAGCTGAGAGATTTTCGGCTAAAGCTTGGATAGGCTGACTAGAGGCGTTAAACTGACATTCTAGGCGATTAAATTCAGTTTCTTTCGCCGCTAATTCCGGTTCCCAAGAAGCAACTAGCTGAGTTTGTTCTGTAATTAGCTGCTGTAATTGATGATTTCGTTCCCTGAGTTGTGCTTGTTCTGTACGCTGGGGCTCTAGAGTTTGCAGTAAAGATTCAATTTGACGGTTAAAAGCTGTTTGTTGCTGTACCCAAGCCTCCGAAGCTGAAGCAATTTCTGCTGCTGCTGTGCGCGAAGCATCTAAAACTTGTTGGGCTTGATCTCGTTGTTGCTGACAGCAAACAATAGATTGCTGTTCTACAACTAAACTAGCGGCAATTTCCGTTAAAAAATGTTCATGTCGTTGAATTTCTTGCTCAGTTTGAGTTAGTTGTTTAACAGTTTCCTCCCTAGCCGAGGTTAACTCAGCTTGTTGTCGTTGGAGTTGTTTCCGTTCCGCCTCTTGAGTCGCCAAAGCAGATTGTACAGCCAAAAGTTCTTGTTCACCCAAGGCTTTCACACGAGCATTCAGTTCCTTCAGTTCAGCGCTTTGCTGAGAAATCGCCGAATTTAGAGTCGTAAGTTGAATAGTCAATTCAGCCGCAGTACCATCGCCCCTTTGAATTTCCCCAATTAACTTTTCTTGCTGTGCTTGAAGCGATCGCCAAAATAAAACCGCCTCCCAAGATTGCTTATGTAGAAACTCAGTGCGTAGTCGTTGATACTTTTCCGCCTTCCCCCGATCTTGAGACAAGCGATCGCGCTGACTAGTTAACTCAGTTTCAATAATCCGACAACTATCCTCCTTATCCTTCACTTCATCCAAAGTTTTTTTAGCTTGGGTAATCTTGCGATCATAGGCCGACACCCCAGCCAATTCATCAATAATTTCCCGACGTTCCCTAGCATTCATCGAGATAATACTAGTAACATCTCCTTGTAGTACGACATTGTAACCTTCAGGATAAATGCGGAGATTATTCAACTCCTCATGTAACTCTGCCAAAGTACAAGGCACACCATTGACATAGTAATTTGATGTATAACCGCCTTGATAATTCACCCGCAACCGCCGAGTCACACTCCACTCTGTTAGGGATTGAGAAATTTCCTCATTTTCTTCACTCTGGGCCTCTGGGCTTCTGGGTGAAACCTCCCCGGACAAATCAAAAGTTACCGTCACACTAGCTTCAATAGAACCCCGTCCCTTGCAAGTTTGATTATTATTCACCAAATCCGGTAACCTATCCGCCCGCATTCCCTTAGAACTAGAAAGTCCCAAGCAAAACAGCAATGCGTCAAGAATATTAGATTTACCCGAACCATTCGGTCCAGAAATGACGGTAAAACCGGGTAGGAGAGGGACTGAGGTAGTACCACCGAAAGATTTGAAGTTAGTAAGTTCCACGCGCTTGACGTGTACCATAGGCGCTGCTTAACTGATCTGATGGCTAATGAAGAACAAGTGTATCAAAAAAATTTATTGCCCCGCAGAGGCGCAGAGAACACAGAGGTTTCATAATAGAGGCAGGACTTCTACAGAACTGTTTTCTAATGTATCAAACTGATGCGCCCCCTTCTCCTCAAGAAGTTTTACCCACCATGGAGGAACCTGGTTCTACTGACGCTTTCATTGATTACAACTCCGCTTATTAGACAAAATCCTTCAATCGCCTATTTATCCTAGCAACAAGATATTTACGGCTAGGGATATAATTCTCAATTATGACAGTAGGGATAAAACTAGGTTTAGACCCTAGTGCAGCCAGTAGGGTGTCCTTAATAGCACCATTGAAAGTTCGTTTGTGGACTCTTTAAGAATTCCCTACCTTCTGGGTATGGGGAGTATCAACAGCCTTACCAAAAAACCGCATAGTCAGTTTTTTAACCGACTTCAGCTATAAGACAAGGAATTTATTCCCTGGCTCTCTACCCCATTTTAAGGGCCTTAGCCTTCAGAGAAGCAAAATGCTTACCACCCAACTCAATTTGTTCTTCGGCACATCCAGTTTTTAATCTTTCCACAAGATACTCCCAATCATGGGCAATAAAATTTGTCCCATGATCTGGCTCTACTAAGCTAATTAAAGATATATTTGCTGTGGGTTGATTCGCCAAATTAGAAATCCCCAAAAAATTAAACACCCCCGATTCATAAGTACCACAAGGTACAGAAGGATTGTCTACTCCCACACAATATTCATTCGGCTTAAACCAATCAAATGCGGGATAGCCATGAAAATGGACAATTGGCGCACCATCTTTAATTAAATCTGGCACATATAAAGCCGCAGCCAAACTAATGGCAAACATTACATAAATATCATAAGAAGGTTTGATATCTATTTGCTCGGTATCAATACCTTCAGGTAATTGCAAATATAATTTTTGCTTCAAACCAATTCTGACCACATCACTAGCAATATTTAAGTTAGTTTTATTTGACCCTGAACGAGCGCTAACTAACCAAATATCCGGTATTTGCTGAAAAACATCTTTTCCTTGTATTTTAGTTTTGAGATAACGTCTACCTTCTGGATTTTGACGAAGTTCATTACTACTAAATCCCTCTACAGGAAATAAACTTTCCCATTCATTGTTATTGATTTCCTTAGCACCAAAATATTGGGGAGGTTCAGCGTAAGCTACAAAACCATAAGAAACACCTGTTCTCCCATTAACAATCACATTGACAATATCTCTGTGAGACTTTCTTTTAATCACTTGATTGAGTTTAAAACCAGGCGGAAATAAACTTGTTAATGCCAATTCTTGACCCAATTTAACCAATTTTTGAGCATAGCTAGATTTTTCTGGTTGATAATGCCCCAACTGAAATCGATTCAATAAAAGTGGAGCAATAGGGACAAAAACTTTGGGAATCAGTGATTTCAAAACAAATTCTTCTATTTCTTCCTTAGCAAAAAATGAATCGCAAAGATTCATATTTAAAATAGAAATCTTATCAATAGCAACTCCAATCACAATTTCGGAAAAAGTTCTAATCAGAGTATTTAAACCAATATTAATCTTTTGTTGATATGGTATGGCGGGGTTAATAAAATCATGGTCTATTTCTGTTAAAATTATTATTTGAGTATTAGTAGGATCTTCCACATATTTAGCAGCATGATCCTCTGCCCAAGTACTCAACTTAGCAATATTCACAACGGAAAATTCTCGCTGTTTCAACATCAAGCTACAATAGAATTTGTACCAAATTTCAGCAGCAAAAATTCCCAATTTCCTAAACACAGAAGGAGGATTGTCTACATCAATAACTGCATTAATTTCGGCTTTGACACCCTTAAATTTAAATCTTCTTTTATGTTGAATTAAAGGCAACATTATATCATAACTAAACTCTGTGATTGCTTCTTCCCAAGGAATAACTTTGACCCCATATTTTCTGAGTTGATTTTCTAATTCTTGACGGAATTGCAAAATTTCTGTATTTTTATAGTTCTTAGGCAAAGGTTTAAAGGTAACCATTAACTGTTGAGCCATTTTTTTAGGTTGGATAATGGGAGGCTTATATTCCACAGTAGTTTTACCAACAAATCCCCCAATTAAACGTCCAATAGTTTGCAAGTTTAACCCCTGCATCGTCGGTTCAATATTTACAGTGATATCTCTCTCACGGATAAAATCCAAAATCTCTGTTTTGTAAGCCATGAGATTTTCCTGAATTTCTGGAGTGATTACACCCTTGGGAGAGCGAATCTTAAGTTGTTCATTATCAATCCAAAGATAAACACCTTTTTGAATCAGGTTGGTTACAATTTCTGATGCTTTCATAGTTTCACAATTCCCCAATGGTTGCAAAATACGGCAGATTGTAGGCAAATGAAGTACAAATATAAATAATTAAAGTTGTGTAGTGTCGGCATACTTTAACTACCCTCAGTATAAGTATTGCCCGCCACTGAGGTAAAATGCGCTGTATCAGTTAAATCTGAAATATCTCTGATTCAGAACTTTCTAAGTCTTCCGCTAAACGTTTAGCGAGTAATGAAATAGTAGGGTAATGCCACAGCAGCATAGGAGACAGCTTAAATCCCAGGATTTTCTCGGCTTTATTTGCCAGCATAATCGCCTGAACTGAATGTAACCCGTAGCTATCTAAAGGTTCTTTCACATCTATTTCATCCGCTTGAATATTCAATAGTTGAGCAATTTCAGCGACTAGCCAAGCTTCAATCTCTTCTGGGGAATAAGATTTTTTACCACTGGAATTAGGAAAAGACTGATTCATTTTTTAAACGCCAAATTAGTAGTAATTTAATACTAATATGAGTAATAAATTAGTATTTATTTGCTCACATTTATGAGAAAAAATAGATGTCAAGACTATTTGCTAAACTCAACCCATTATTTATCTCTGCAATATAAATATTATAACTTAAACATTCGTTAATTCTTCCTCAATTTTTAACTGACAAATACGAAAAATATGCAGCATACAATTATTTACGAGTTCCTCCATGGTTTGGCGGCTAATACTAGGTTCAGAAAACACAAAATTCAACTGCATTTTCCCTCTAAAAGTCGCAATATGACTCGTTAACACACCTGCAAACAAAGACTGTGAACTAGCAAAACTAATTTCTTCTAATTCAAATTTTCCGTAATCTTCACGTATATTGACTTTACCAATATTAGATAGCAACACCGTACCAGCTAATTGCCAAGGGTAAGCCAAACAAAAATTGATCATGTGTTGGGCTACCAATATCATTTTAAATATATCCCCGCGCTGAATACTTCTATTAAGAGTTTGTTTTACTTCCCGCGCTAACTCCCAGAAACATTTGTTTGTATCGATGGTATGAAATCCAATGATAGATGAGACTAACACACTCATGTGATGATCATTGATTTTAGGTTCTAAATATTTTCTCAAATCAATAGCTGATAGAGAAGTCATACAGATGCGTTTTCTATTACCCTTCTTGATCTTGGTAGCTACTGCAAACATCATTGCAACGCATAAAGCACTATTTACTGTTGTTTTTTCCTGGCGACAACGATGAACTAAATTTTGGGTTATTTCTGGATCAAGCTGTCTATGAACAAGATAAGAACGACGCTTACTAATCGGTACATACTTTTCAAATGCTAATGTTTTCGGACGATGCCAAATTATTT
Source organism: Umezakia ovalisporum Ak1311 (assembly GCF_029891685.1). Classification (NCBI taxonomy): domain Bacteria; kingdom Bacillati; phylum Cyanobacteriota; class Cyanophyceae; order Nostocales; family Nodulariaceae; genus Umezakia; species Umezakia ovalisporum. Next base: position 26,840 of record NZ_JANQDJ010000074.1, read on the forward strand.
GCAACAGTACTCGTAAAACAAACAGTGTACTGAGTATTTTACCTTTTAACCCTCTTGTCTGTGGGGGTAGTATTTCTTTTATAGGTGGAAGTGGAAACAAGTTAGCAATTGGATTATTGAACTCAGCTGATACAATTTTTTGACAATAAGTCAAGATTTCTGACTGAAGTTTTATAGATGATAGCCCATCGCCAACTGCATGATGTCCTGTGATAATCAAGTAATTTATAGAGCTGTCGCTCTGGAGATGAATCAGTACCGCTCTTAGCAAACATTTACTGCTATCAATTGCCTGATTCATCTCTTCGCGAACAACTTCTTGCCACTGTTGAGAATCAAATTTATTCACAACACTCAAAGGAATTTTTGTTGTTCCTTCTGTTTGAAAGTGCAGACGGTTTTTATAGTAAACAATCCGAGAATTAAGTCGAGGATGGCGGCGCTGAACCATATCTAGAGCCTGTCTGAGAATAGATGCAGTCAGGGGACCTTTGATGCGGCTAATAGTCACTATGTTCCAGGTATTAGCACAGCTATTTACTTTTTCCATTGCCTGCTCAAGATGTCCCAACTTTCTATTTTCAATCATGTTTTTTATCTATAAGCTGTATATTTAATCTGTTTTTAATAGCTGTTTACTCCCTCGTCATTAATCAATTAATTATAGGTTTAACATTAGTGAAACTTTGTTCAAAATTTATGTTACAAATATCATAAATGTAGCAAATAAATTGATTGACAATATCTTCCATTTTTCCACGACTAATTGAAGGTTCAGAAAAGACAAAATTCAACAACATTTTTCCTCTAAAAGTTGCAGCATGAGTAATAAACATCCCTGCATATAAACCATGAGAACCAACAAAACTGATTTCTTCTAGTTCAAAATCACCATAAATTTTAGGGACGTTAATTCTACCAGCATTAGATACAGATACCGTCGCCGCCACTTGTTGAGGGAAGGTTAAGGAAAAATTGATCAAATGCTTCGCAACTAAAATCATCTTCAAGGCATCATTACATTTTGTGCTAGCTTCAAACTTTTGTCTGACTTCCCGCGCTAATTCCCAGAAAGATTTATTGTGATGTATGGTATAAAATCCCATAATAGATGAAGCTAATACAGCCATATGCTCATGACTAATTGTTGATGCTAGACGTTGCCGCAAATCAAGATAAGATAAGCAATTTACATTAATTCTTTTCCTATTGTTTTTAGTGATGTTGCTGGCAATAACCAGCATAATTGCCGCACATAAAGCACTATTGACAGTTATATCTGCTTGCCGACAACAATTCACTAACTGCTGGGTTACCTCTTTGTCAAGTTGCTTCTGTATAATATGACATTTACGATGGGAAATAGGTACATACTTTTCAAAACCTAATGTTTTGGGTCGATACCAAATTTTTTGTCCCCCAAGTTTTAACAAAAAGATTGTGCTGCTGATTTTACCTATAAACTTCTTTGTCCATGTCGGTAGTAATTCCTCTACAGGTGGTAGCGGTAGTAAGCTAGCAACTGGGTTAATTAGGTTTCCAGAGATAATTTGCTGACAATAAGTCAAGATTTCTGAATGCAGTTGAATAGATGATAACCCATCTGCAATGGCATGGTGTCCTGTTGTAATGAGATAATGTTCATGGTTGTAACTTTCAATATGAACCAGTACAGCTCGCATCAGACATTTGCTGCTATCTATTGCTTGGTTCATCTCTTCGTCAACAACTTCTTGCCACTCCTCATGGTCAAATTTTTTTACAACCCGCAAAGGAATCTTTATTGTTCCTTCGGTTTGAAAGCGTAAACTATTTCTCAACCGAATAATTCGGGAATTTAGTCGGGGGTGTCGGAATTGAATTATATCCAGAGCCTGTCTGATAACTTCTGGGCTGAGAGGCCCTTTGATGCGGCTGATAGTCACTATGTTCCAGGTTTTAGCACAGCTATTTAACTTTTCCATAGTCTGCTCAAGGCATCCTAGTTTTCTATTATCAATCATGTTTGCTATCAATTCCTGATCTACATATCACCAATAGCCAAAATGTTTAAAGATTGCCAACAACAACTGGATGATATTGACTATAAGCATCAGGAATTTGCAATCCTTGAATCTTTAAACTTTGTAATCGATAGAAAAATGCTGCTCCTGTCATTATATGATCAGCAACATCAGCAACTTTGCGATTATTTAAGTCTGCCAAGTAAGAACCTTGAATCCAATTATTAAAGCTGCCCATGGCTGGGCCGCACCAGATTTGATAATCAATTTCTCGCCCTTTTTCACCAGAGTTAGACCAACGAGAAGATAATCCCAAATACCAACGAAAAATCACAGCCATTTTCAGCTTAGGATTATTCATTGCTTTTTGCAATTTTTCGGGATTACGTTGAGATAAATATTTAACTGTTTCTTGCCAAATTGCATCTAAACTATTTCTGAAAATTTGCTTTTCTATTTTTTCTCTTTCCTCCAGGGGAATATGTTCAATTGAATCATAATTTTTGTATAACTCAAACAATTTTTGCGCTCGTAAAGGAAAGAGAGTTCCTCTTTTGAGTACTTGCAGTTTTACCCCCATTTCAAACATATCTGCTGCTGGAGCCATCATGACATCAGACATTTCTGCCTGAGCTAATAATTGTTTAGTATATTGAGAAGTTCCAGCTTCAATACACGATTGGTTAATAGAACCAGTAACAACATAAGCAGCCCCCATCATAAAAGCAGCTAAGGCTGATTGGGGAGTAGCAATTCCTCCAGCTACGCCAATTCTAACAGGTCTGTCATAACCATATTGCCCTTGAATTTGATCTCTTAATTCTAAAATAGATGGTAACAGACAAACTAAAGGACGATTATCTGTGTGTCCACCAGAATCTGCTTCCACAGTGATATCATCAGCCATAGGAATTTTTGCCGCTAGATTTGCCTGTAATTCACTGATAAGACCTTGTTCTACTAATTTCTTGAGAATTTTGAAAGGAGCAGGTTGTAAAAATTTGGTGGCGACTTCTCGGCGAGAAATTTTGGCAATGACTTTATTTTTGATTTCGATTTGATTGGCTGCATTCAAACCTAACCCCGCAACCCGATAGTAGACGATATTTTCAGTCAAGTCTAAAAAGGCTGATGCTTCTATGGTTCTGACTTGATATTTCAAATACAAATCAATCACACTGCGTTCTACAGCAGGTTCACTGGGGCTGTGGAGTAAGTTAAAAGCGTAAGGTCCTTGGGGTAGGGCTTGCTGAATAAGTTTGATAGCTGCTTCAACACGAGCAGGAGATAAACCTCCAGCACCAAATGAACTTAGAATTTTCTCTTTACCCAGAGCAATTACCAATTCTTCAGAAGCAATACCGTGAGCCATTGCACCGGTTGTATAGGCATATTTGACATTGTGGAAATCTAAAAAGTTCGGATCGCCTAATTGTTGCGGTTGTATAGATGGAACAGACATTAACAGTTCTGATTCTTCTATTCCGCTATTATGAGAATTAAGAATAGTACCTTCATTAGTTAGACCAATTTTATCTCCTATTCTAATAATGTAACAAGGTTTATTTAATTTCATTAGTCTAGTTTTTATGCCATTTCCATCAAAAGATATGCTATTTAAAGGACCTTGCCAATCTTGATTCTGGTTAACAAAGAACTTGCATACTTGTAATAGTGAATTGCTGGGCTTATGGTTGAGTAGATTATTTTTGAACATTATTTTTAGGGTTGAATTCAATGTTTTAAATGCAAATGGTCTCTGAGTTTTTAAGGGTTTACTTCCTTAAGTAAGTTTTGGTACAATTCTAGTTGTTGCTGTATTATGGCGCTGATTTGATGTAGGGATTGTTGTCTCAATTCTAATAAACTAGCGTGAGTTTCGGTCATCCTTACAAGGTTATGACTGAGTTTTTGATATTGAGGATGACGTAGGTTAGGTAGTTGGTTTTTGCCAATATGTCTGTCAGTTATGCAGTCAGAATCTAAGATGCTTTGGCAATCTTCTTGGTCTGGTGATTGCCCTTCAGTAATATAGGTAGGGCGATCGCTTACTAAAAATGTAGAAGTTTTATTAGTTGTTTTGGAAATTAAGTTATTCATCATACCTTTGTTTCCAGTTGTAGTTAAATTTAAGTTAACCGCATATATCGGTTTGGCATATTCATTGGCTTCCAGTAATTCAGATTGGTGCTGTGTGGAAAATTTGTTTGTGAATATTTCCTGTTGATTCTCTGTCAGAGATATGTGATTAGGTTTACGACTACCTAATGTGATTGTTTCTATTGCTAATTGATTTGGAATGAAATTTGGCGGACAGGGAGAATACAGTAACGACAAATCAATTTCCACTCGATGACTTAACAGCTTTGCTAAGGCTTTAATAATGGAAGTATGGTCATCTACCCCTCTCCTATTAAGAGATATGGCAATGTGTTCTTTATCTTCAAGGATTTTACCAATCCATCGCGAACAGTTACCACCAACCCCTACTTCAATAAATATTCTAAAGCCATCATTGTAAACATTCTTAACCAGCTTAGGAAAATCCAGTTCTTGAGACAAAGCTTGAGCAATGTTGTGACCAATAGAACTACTATCCAGGGTAATAGGTTTATATTCTGCTGCCGAATAAAAAACAGTTTCTCGGATGTCTTGAACAGGTAAAGTATTGATTTTCACCAGTTCTTCATACTCAGAGCGCATTGGATCACAATGAATTACATGGTTGATGGGGGTATGGTAAGCATGACAATTGAGAGATTCAATCACTCGCTGACAAGCTTGTGTATCACCAACAATCACAATTTCTTCTGGCGTATTGATCAGAGTTATGTAAACGCGCTTTTCTTGTTTGAGAGCTTCTCTGACTTGCGATAGTGGACAAATAACAACATAGTTGCCCCAAAAGTTTTTGTCATCATGGTCTTGTGTTGGCAATCCCCAATACTCACGCACGGCGTTTTTAGGGCCAGACAATCTTGTTTTAAATAGAGGCGATGAATTTAAGCCTTCACTGCTTTGTTTAAAAGCAGTCCAAACACCCTGAGCAAACATCATACTAATTTCGCCCAGACTATACCCAAAAGCACACTTCGGTTTTACTTGAAAGTAATCTCTCAGAATTGCAGTCATGAATCCGGCAATGCCTACTTCAGCTTCGAGCATTGTTAATGGATCATTAATCAATTTGTATTCTAAAGCTTCAAGTTGTTTTGTGGATAATTTTTTTAAACTTCTGGGATAGAGAATTTTCTCGATCTTGGCAACACGGTTGTAAACACTCCTAATTGCCAAGTCATCGTAAATTTGAGGAAACACGCGGAAAAGATTTCGCGCTATGCCAATATGAGAATTGAAAGAACCGGGGTAAACGAAAGCGACTTGATGTTGTTTACCTAATGGTTTAGCTGTAAAATAGCTGCCTAGGGGAGTTTGCCAATCTTTGCCTGTTTCAAAGGCAATCTTAACACCCTCCATAGAGCGGTGAATTTCCCGCATCAATTCATCTTGATTACGTGCGAGAATGGACAATGTGTAAGTTGCCTGTTGATATTTTTGAAAAGTTTTAAAAGTTTGACTAGCAGCAGCAGCAAGAGAAGAGCAATTAACGATAGTTTCTTGTAAAATATCAATCTGCTCTAATAAACTGGAATAATCATCACCTGCGATCGCAAACAAATAATAAGGAATTTCCTCTAAATACCTGTGACTATGCTTTTCCTGGCCTAGTTCCTCTGACAAAATTAGATGTGCATAACTTCCATCTACCTCCATACCGTTAACAGCAGCTATTCGTTTAGTAACTCCTTGTTCTAAAATCCAGGGTTTAGATTGCGCCGCCACATAAAAAGGACTATCTTGCCAAATCTCTGGCATTTTCGGACTAGACCATTGGGGAACTACAGGAATATAGCGGCGATATAGACACAGTGCTGTTTTAATTAAACTCACCAGCCCAGAAACTGCATAGGTATGACCAAAATTAGCTTTAGCACTACCCAACGCACAATTTAGATTTGCTTTATAAGTTCCATAAGCTTGGAGCAAACCTTGAATTTCTGACTCATCTTGTGATGGAATACCACTGCCAATTACTTCTAAATAATTAACATCTGTGGGTTTGATGTTTGCTAACTGAAAAGCCCGTTCACAAACTTGCGTTATGGCTTTTGCATCTATAGCAGTGGGAATTGAGTGAATTTGAGATATGACATTTTCTACAAGACTGAGAGCGTCAATTACTGCATATATGCGGATATTATGTTGTATTGCCGTTTCGTGGAGCTTCAAGACGATGGCTGCTGCACCTTCACCTACCATCCAGCCATTAGCTTGTTCGTCATAACTGAGAGTATTCACCCCTGTATTAATTGCGGCTATTTGATTGCGGAGTAAAACACTTGCACTATCTCCAGCCAGATCCACCGCACCGACTAAAACAGCATCCACTTCTTTCATAGCCAGTAGCTTTTGTGCCAATTCCAAGGCTTTGAAAACCGAATTTTGTTCAGCAGTTAATGTTAATGCAGGTCCAGCAAAATTCCACATTTGAGAAACGTAATTAGCTAGTTCTTTTTCTATCTGTGGGTATTCTAATGATGTATTTTCACTCAGAGTCAGTTCTGTGCTACTAACAATAACTACGCCAATTCTTGACCCTGGATGAAGACCAGCATCTTGTAAAGCATGATCCGCGACCTGAAGCATCAAAAGTTCTTGAGCATTAAATTTATCCACTTTTTCCGGTACAGTTTGCCATCTTAGCGCATCAATTTCAAAATCTTTAATATATGCTCCTAATGGTGGTTTACCACTGGTAAAACCATATTGTTTAAGTAGTTGTTCTTGCTTTTCTAATCCTTGCCAACGCTGTTCAGGTAGGGGAACAAAATGTTGAATTCCCTCATAAACACTTTGTTCAAAAATATCTAACCCTTGGCAGTTACCACCCAAATAACAATCCATGCCTACAATTGCTATTTTAGGTATTTTATTTTGTGTTAATTCTTCCATCACAGAACTCCTAAAACGTTGTGTAAAACTGCTGTATTCAATTTATTGATTCTATTTCCAGAAAAAGAACTGCGCCGAAATTTCTACTTACTGTGTTTTTTTTGATTTTTCTCATATATTTCGGCGCATACTCCCATAAAATTGCTATTAAACCTTTGCTAATTCCCGGGGTAAAACAATACCTTTAGCACCCATCATCCGGGAATATATTTTTCCTTGGTCATCGTGTGCTGTGACATCAGCAACCACTGACGATTCTGTTTTTGATTTAACTTCACAAGAGATATAAAAGTCTTGACAAAATGGCATCTCAGCAAACTGCTCAAAATTATTGATTTCTGAAGGTAAACAACCTACTTGATGAAAATGTTGAGACCAAATCCACAGTGCATGAATTTGAACATCAACAACATAAGGGTTGAATGTGTGGACTGGAAACTGTCCTTGTTTGATTTCGTCTAAGTGAGGCAACATACAATCTATAGTTATCTGTTCCGGGCTAATATTTAAAACACTTTTTACACCCTGGAAAGTAGAACCATGAAATAAACTTGATGCTCCATTTTGATAAAATGACGTGGTGATATCAGGTTTCGTTAGCTCTTGGTTAAATAACTCATAGGCAGGAGCTACTGGAATTTGCCGTTTCAATTTAATATTGGCACTAAAATGATAACGAATTTTACCAGAATTGTTACTCCAGACTTTAGCCTTAAATTCGATTTCATTGTTATCAGATTTAGCAACTTCTACTAAATCTAAACTGTACTCATGAGGTCGATTGTCATCAAAGACAATTCCCTTCAAAACTTTGAAATTTTGGCAACTAAAGAATTTGTAACCTGGATAAAGTTGTTCACAGGTATGAGCAATCCATGAAAAGGCACAAGTAGCAGGTAAAACTGGTTTACCGGCAATCACATGGTCATATAAAAATGGGTTTGCAGCTAATGTTAATCGCCTCTGCATACGAAAGCTTTTTAATTGTGGGTTTAATACTTCTGGAATGTAGACAAGAGGACTACCAATCACCACTTGTGTACTGTCCTGATTTTTTGGTTGCAATTCCCTTACTAACATCTGCGTCCCAATTTCCAGGGAGATTGTCTCAATATTGCGTTCAGCAAAAGCTTTTTTTAATGCTGGAGATACCATCCCACTATCCCAAGGTCCCCAGTTAATTGCTACCACGTGACAATGGGGATGGTTAAGTTTGAAAAGATGGGCTGATTTATTGAGAATTTCATTAGCGATCGCATAATCTGACTGTCCCACATTGCCATAAAAGCCAACCACTGAGGAAAATAAAACTAAATATTGTAGTTGACTAGGAGGGACACACCGCAGCAAATGTTCCAAACCTTGAACTTTAGCAGCATAAACGGTTTCAAAATCTTGTAGTGATTTTCTCTCAATGGCCTTATCAGCTAAATTACCCGCTCCATGAATAATTCCTGTCACTGCACCTAAACGGTCAATTGCACCAGCAACTCGTTCACAAAGGGCCATGGCATCAGTGACATCAACACTCAAATATTCAGCTTGTCCACCAACTTCCTCAATGGCTTTTAAGGTGGCGGCTATTTCTCGCCTAGAAACAATAGTTTGAAACTTTTTATGCACCATTGCAGGTGTAGGTTTATCGCCTTGGGCTAGAAAATCCTCCATAATCTGCTTTTTCAATTCTCCTTCGCCAAGGTAACCTTCTGACCATACAGGTTCTGGTTCAGCAGCAGAACGACCCAGAAGAATAAATTTGCATTGATAACGCCGTGCAAGTTCAATAACACATTGAGCCGTTATCCCCTTTGCTCCACCACTAACCAGAAATACTTGAGATTGAGGATTAGGAATTGAAAGCTCAAAACCAGAATCTAATTCTGGTTGACAAACTAAGGTTGTCCGTCCTTGTGAACTATATCCCACCTCCACAACCAATCTATTAAAGTCGTAAAGTTCAGCCAAAATATGCTCTACTGATGTATCAGCATCTAAATCAGGACTGATATCTAAGGCTCGGCAAAATACAGGTTCCCATTCTTGATTGACACTTTTGGTGAGTCCAAACAATCCACCACTAATTGCGCCAAAGTGAGTTGTTTGTCCTAGTCCAAAATTGCCATCCAAACGCGCAACAGTCAAGAAACAACTGCGCCCCTCATTAGCTGCTTGATTCAATGACTCCTTCAGGTGTTTAGCAATGAGAAACACATGACGCACCAGATATTTTTCTGTCTCCAAATAGCAGATCTGAGCACTTGCATCTTGAACACTGGAGGGATTGAGATGAATAAACGCGGCAACTTTACCATATTTAGCAGCGATTCCTGCTAATTGTTGTTGCAAATGCTCCTCGCTCCAATCTTCCAAGACTACGCGATTAATTTGTTGAGGTAAAGGTGATTGTTTACCAATTAAACTTTGAGGGAAACTTAAAACAACAATTTTCCAACCACGCTTACTTAAAGCTTCAACTAATTTTGTCGTAGTCAGAGAACCATCATCAGTGACCAAAGCAATATGCTGTGCAGGTAATGTAAACTCTAAAATGTCTGGTTCAGGAAGAAATTTCAGTTTAGCAGGACTGCGGCGAATTAATGATTGGGGGTGATTGCTCTCAATGTCTGATTGCTGATTTTGTTGTGCCTCTATAGATTTTTTTTCTACTCCTTTCACCTTCTGTTCTATGTAGTCCACTATTTCTTGCAAGGTACGTAATGGAGCCAGTTCCTCTGGATTAGGCTGGGGTAAATCTGGGTATAGCTCTAGCAATGCGCCCAAAATCTCCACACGTTTAATGGAATCAATCCCCAAATCTGCTTCAATATCCATGGACATTTCTAACATTTCGCTAGGGTAGCCTGTTTTATCACTAACGATATTGAGTAGCGTATTCCTAAGATTCTCTGGAATTGGGGAGGGTAATGTTACTGTCTCTGCTTTTGGCTCTTCTAATACCTCATTGATGGTTGCAGGCGCTACTGAGTTTGTTGGTACTAAAGTGTTGATATATTCAACTATTTCTTGCAGGGTACGTAATGGAGCCAGTTCCTCTGGATTAGGCTGGGGTAAATCTGGGTATAGCTCTAGTAATGTGCCCAAAATCTCCACGCGTTTAATGGAATCAATCCCCAAATCTGCTTCAATATCCATGGACATTTCTAACATTTCGCTGGGGTAGCCTGTTTTATCACTAACGATACTGAGTAGCGTATCGCTGATAGTAGCTGAATCAATATCTACTGGAGGTGCAGCTGTATCTAGGACTGCTACTGCTTGATGATGTGCGTTGTTAGTCTTACCATTGCCGTTACTGTGACCATTATCATTACCGTTGCCGTTGCCGTTAGTTGAAATTGGCTCAGATTCACTGACCACAGGTGATGCGGTTGTGACTGGAACAGACCCGTATGCAGGAGTGGTGGGACTATCTAAATAACTGAAAGACCGTATGAGACTTTTTTGAGAGGTATGATCCGAAGTTGACAGTTGATGTTGTTGGACTAACTGGAAAAAGTTATTAGTATATTCTTGCTGATATTTCAAATATTGCTCATGAATGCGGAGGCTGTCAGCTTGATGATCATGAAACCGCATCATACTTCGCTCTGAACCAGAGATAGCTAGTTGCTGGGTTTGCAATTGTTGCTCAGTGAATTTACTATTTCCCCACAAGGTATGCTGTTGTTGCATCAACCCAAAGAAGGTTTTGGTATATTCTCTTTGATTTCTCACAGACTGTTCATGAACCTGCAAAATATGATGTTGATGGCGATTGAACTCGATGAGGGTATATTCTAAGTTATCTATAGCTCTTTGGTAATTCGCAGATGCTTCTAAATTGCTTGGTGTAGACTGGATATCTAGCTTGTCTGATTGCCCGTTTTTCATAGATTTCGTCTGATTATTAATTGCCACTTTCTCTGTAGGAATGCTTGATCTTGGTGAATGATGACTGACAACTGCGGGTGATTTACTACTGTTGCTAACGGGTAATTTTGCTTGATGGCCATTTTGTAGAGCTTTTTCAAAGGATTTCTTTGTATTTTCCGATATGTAGTTTGTACTGTTTAAGCGGACATTCAAGACTTTATTTTGAGGAGATGCTGGAATTGGTGGTGGCTGTTGGTAGGGATCTAAGTTAAGGAGAGGCAAACCAGCGACACGCAGCTGTATTACAGCTTCTCGCAGGCAGCGATCACTATCCTTTTGGGGATGGGTATTTAAAGCTACAGCTATATGAGGGCGATCGCCAAGAACTTCTTTGACTAAATTGGTGAGAGTATTTCGTGGACCAAACTCCACAAAACAATAACCACCTTCAGCATAAATGTTTTCAATCTCATCTTGAAACAACACCTGACTTCCTAGATGTTCTTTGAGGATGTTTTGAATCACTTTTGCCTGATTGGGGTAGGGCATCCCTGTAAAATTCGTGTAAACTGGGATTTTTGGCGGATGCAAAGTAACTCTTTCAATGGCGTTAGCAAAGGGTTTAAGTGCATAAGCCACTAGAGATGTATGAAAAGCTGCTGAGACTTTCAACAGTACAGTATGGAAACCTTTAATGGTCAGAATTTCTTGGACTTTGGCAATTTCAGCTTTTGTCCCTGCTAGCACCATCTGTTGATAGGAATTTAAGTTAGCAATATTCACTAACGGGAAATTTTGAATCAGTTGTTTCACCTGACGAACATCTCCCTTCACTGCCAGCATGGTTCCCGTATCTCCCTGAGAATCTTTGGGTGTAGCCATAGCCTGACCTCTGGCTTTGACCAAGTAGTAATAATCTGACTCGTTCAAAACCCCTGCAACCCATAAAGCAGTCAGTTCTCCGAAGCTATGTCCGGCAACAATATCTGGTTTAAATCCAGTTTTTTGTAAAATCTTATATAAACCAGTACTAAAAGCACCAATAGCTGGCTGTGCGTATTCTGTCAGTTGCAAAGTTGACATTTGCGCTGCCTTTTGCTCTGGATTGAATACAGGAGTAGGGAAGACAACTTGTGAGACAGGCTGTAAACCGTCTTCGCATAAAAGCCTGTCCATCTCAGCATAAGCCTCTCGTAAGCAAGGAAAGTTAATGACCAGTTCCCGACCCATTTCTAAATATTGTGAGCCTTGACCAGAAAATAGAGCCACAACTTTCTTTTCTCTGCTGATGCCACTTTTGCGGTAATAAATTCCTTGGGGATGCTCCCAGAATTCTGCTTGTGATTTGTTTTGCAGCGAGTCAATAGTTTTTTGCAACAAGTCACTACCTTGAGTCAAAGAATCAACCACAAACCCGACTCTGGCATCCGTAATCGGTATTTGTAAATTTTTACTTCCTGAAATTAATTCACCATAATACTGTTGTCCTGCATTGGACTGTAATTGATCTCGGATTTGTTGGCAGCGCAATAATAACTCTTCTGGTGTTTTAGCTGATATCAGGACTGATTCCGGACTTTTATGTATGCGGTAAGGTTGATTGTGTTCGTGTTTGTATTCTTCCACAACCAAATGATAGTTAGTGCCGCCAAAGCCAAAAGCACTCACTCCAGCACGTCTGGCTTCGTCATTAGTGGTAATCCAGGGTCTGGTTTCCGTATTTAAATAAAATGGAGAATTTTCAATATTCAGTTTAGGGTGAGGTTGAGTAATGTTAATTGTCGGTGGTAATACTTTATGATGCAAAGCCAAGGCAGTTTTAATTAGACTAGCCGCACCTGCTGCTGCTTTTGTATGTCCAATCTGTGATTTGACACTTCCCAAGGCAATATATTGTTTTTTGGGGTTATTTTCGCCAAAAACAGCCTTAATAGATGTGAATTCCGTGGGATCTCCAGCTAAAGTGCCAGTGCCGTGTGCTTCAATTAAACCTATACTCCCAGGGGAGCATTCTGCATCTTCATAAGCACGATGTAAGGCTGCAATTTGACCTTCAGGACGAGGTGCATAGATGCTTTTATAACGACCATCGCTGGAACTGCCAATGCCTCTAATCACTGCATAGATGCGATCATTGTCTCGCTCGGCATCTTCCAGGCGCTTTAATACCAACATCCCCACACCTTCACCCAGCATCATACCGTCGGAAGCTGCATCGAATGGTTTAACATTCTCGCTGGGAGAAACAGCCGGGGTTTTGCTGAAACACATATAAGCCATAATAGAGTTATCTGTGTCAACTCCACCAGTTAGCATCATGTCAGAACGTCTTTCAACTAGCTCACTAATGGCTATTTGCACCGCTCCCAAGGAACTGGCACAGGCGGCATCAATTACACAATTCATTCCCCCCAAATTGAGGCGGTTGGCAATTCTGCCGGCAATTACATTAGCTAGCATGCCTGGGAAGGCGTTCTCATTCCACTGCACATATGCACTTTTAATTTTCTCAACTATGTTTTGTGTATCTTGATCAGATAAACCACTGCTTTTGAGAACTTTTTCCCAAACGGGATATTGCAATCTTGAACTGAGTGGCATGGCCAATTGCCTACCAATAGCCACACCCAAAACTACACCGGTGCGCTCGTGATTAAATTGCCGAGATTCACCATATCCAGCATCTTCTATCGCGGATTTAGCAACCAGTAAACCCAATAACTGAGAAATATCTGTGACTTCTAAGATATTCGGCGGTAAGCCAAATTCCATTGGATTGAAATCGACATCTGGAATAAATCCACCCCGTTTACAGTAGGTTTTGTCAGGTGCTTTGGGATCAGCATCATAATAATCATCAATATTCCAACGCGAAGGTGGAACATCAGTAATACAATCAACTTTGTGAATAATGTTTTCCCAATATTCCTGTAAGTTTTTGGCTTGGGGAAATATAGAAGCCATGCCGATAATAGCAATGTGAGTCTTTTGCAGCTGTCTATTTATTTCACTATGATTTTGCGGTACATTTCTCACGATAACTTTCTTCCTTTTTATTCGTTTAAGCAAATAATTTTCACAATTGCTGATCTCATCTTGCAACTGTTCTAATTCAGCTTCAATTTTAGAGGCAGCCATGACTTCAACTTCACTATTGCGCTTGTGAGATGTATATCTGTTGAGATTTTTTCTCTGTGTATCAGAGGACTACCAACAATTTGTTAGGTAAAAAATTGCTCTTAGGAAATAATTTGTAGATATATGGAAACTTGCATACAAATTATTTCAAAACTTAAAGTTGAATAGTTTGATACGGAAACCTGAGCCTAATGTATATCATCCTATTAATTTGCTTAATTGTAGTTATATTAGACTGATTGATTCTCGATTACAACTTATATGCAACTCCATATTTACAACCTACAGTTAATGATGAGAAAGCAAGATAATTTTGGCATATCAATTGTTATTACTTGTATCATTCTACATTGGTATCAGTCACTTGCTCAAGAATTATTTTCTTAATCAGCATGGTCGTGTTTCTTTCTCTTCATTACTTGTGTCTGATTAGCAGCTAATAATTTCTGCTCTAGCTCACTAATACTAATACCAAGCTCAGAAGCAGTTTTATTTTTCCACTCTTCTAGCTCAAAGTCATGCTGATTGAGCCATTCATGCACTACTAAACGTGCCATCTCTGCTTTGCGGAGAGTCTGGCGAGCTGCATGAAAAATTAGCCTCTGATTATCAAAACTTGGTAACGAGAGCATGAATCGCTGTAATCTCATTTTGTCTATGCTCTTTGAAGGGCAGTAACTATTGATTTAATCATTATCAAAGTCTGATTTTTTATTATGGCATACAGTAAAACTTTATTTAAAAAATTGCATATAAATTGCATAAATTCGATTTTATGTGGTTTTTTATTTATATATTATTCAGTTAATTTCTAAGTTTTTACTGTTTTATAAAACAGGGTTTTATAAAAAAATGTAGTAATAATAAATTGATTTATATAATAAGGTTTTTCCATCTGTCTAAAGATTGATTCTATGTGAAAGCATAATCTCTAAGCCTAAAACTATTGTCAAAAAACTCACAAGGCTTATATACACATTAGCATTTGGTGAGTCAATCACTACAAACGTTGAACTTAAAAAACATTAGCATGGCCATAGTATGACCTATACAACAGTTTTCATTTATTGGTACTACATCTGTCGTAAGGAACATAGCAGTATGTCTAAAGTGGTCATTTATTTACATCAAAATCACTGTAAATGTTGTATATTTAATTTAGTTTAGTTGTTTTAAAATTATTTTTTCTTGCCAAATGTAAATTAATTTACTAATACATATTCGTGACCCATAGAAAATATAGCTAGTTAATTATGTATCAAATCACTGTGCTAAATTAATTTTTATTCTTTCGTTATTTTTCATAAAATATCTCCGGATTTTCTCTATGCCATTTTGCCGATTGTTTATGATTAAATATGTTGCGTATGGGTTGCAATTGAGGATCAAGGTGTTTATTCTAGGTCATAGAAAAGGTAATTAAATACTGTTAAATTTCCCAGGAGAGTAATAGAGAGATATAAACTTACTTGATTATCTCACGCCTCTATTGATGGAAATTCACGCAGGATGACAATCTAATTACATATAAACCGTGCTGCATCAAGCATTCTACATCATTGCACTGACCTGAAACTATAAGGGATTGCTGGCATGAGACTATCTGAGTTAGATCCACTCATACCGCTAATTGAGTTAAGAGAAGAACTTCTAAAGTTACCAAAAGGCTACTCGTTTTATGAACAAGAAATAATCGATTTCTTATCTCGACGCAGATGGCCTGAGACTAACCGCCGCATTGATAGAACAACCTTTTGGCGATGGAGGACTGATAATAAAATTGAGCATCAAAAACTCTTCAGCCGATTGGATATTTTGAAACTTTGCCAAATTTGCGACCATTACCGGATAGATGGAACACGTAGTGAATACTTAGCAATTATCAAAAATCAAAAAGAACCGGTGCTCAATAGCACTAAGATAAGCTGAAATCCATGATATGATTAATTTTGGGGTGTGGTGTGTGGAAAATGAAGAGCAAAAACATTTTATTTCACAGCAAAAATTGAATGTTTGTTGACATGACACTCTACACCCGTCCCTGGTATTTTACTCATGAATCCTTGAGTCGAAGTATAAACATTTCTTTTAGTTTTATCCTCCTGATGAAAAAATGTCACGATAACCCTACAAGGGTTTGATAGGAATTGGCAACCCAAGTAAATATTAAAGACTGCAAGAGTGACTTGTATCTAGATATCTCTAACTGAGAAAAAAGTAATTATGGTAACCAAACAAAGGCAGTTATTCACAAAACCCGTAAGTCAGTGGTCTATAATTTTGGCAATTTCTATAGCTGTAACTACTGGTGCTATTTCTGTTTCTAGGTTTGCACCCAATCCTTCAACTTCTACATTAGAACCTCCAATTAAACCAACCAGCGCCCCTAATATAACTACTGTTGCTGCTTTAGGACGTTTAGAGCCTCAAGGCGAAGTCATTCGTTTATCTGCTGCCAATTCTCAAGCTGGGGTTAGGGTGTCAAAACTCTTGGTAGCTCAAGGAGATTGGGTGTCTCAAGGGGATGTTGTAGCAATTCTTGACAATTACGACACTCGGCTTGCAGCCTTAGAAAAAGCCAAAAAACAAGTTCTAGTCGCTCAAGCTAATCTCAATCAGGTAAAAGCTGGAGCAAAAGCTGGAGACATCTCTGCACAACAAGCCACAATTGCTCGTTTAGAGGCTGAGTTGAAAGGAGAAGTTTCGACACAACAAGCGAGGATTGCTCGTTTAGAAGCTGAGTCGCGTAATGCTGAAAGTGAAAATCAACGATATCAAAAGTTATTTCAAGAAGGTGCAATTTCAGCTTCTAGCTCCGAGACTAAACAGTTACGAGTCGATACTGTCCGACAACAGATCAATGAAGCTAAAGCCGCTTTTAACCGCACTGTAGAAACTTTGCAAAAGCAATTAAAGGAAGCTGAAGCCAGACTGGAGAGTATTGCTGAAGTACGTCCTACAGATATCCAAGCTGCACAAACTGATGTTGACAGTGCGATCGCTTCAGTCAAACAGGCTCAAGCAGACTGGAATTTAAGTTTAGTGCGATCGCCTATCGATGGCCAAGTGCTAAAAATTAATACTCGTCCAGGAGAAATTATTAATAACTCTGGAATAGTTGAGTTAGGAAGTACACAACAAATGTATGTAGTCGCAGAGGTCTATGAAACTGATATTCAAAAAGTGCGTTTAGGTCAGTCCGCTATAATCACTAGTAATGCTTTGGCAGGAGAATTACGCGGAAAAGTCACAGATATTGGTTTACGAGTTAATAGACAAAATATTTTTGATCTCAATCCACAAGTGAATACAGATAACAAAGTAGTAGATGTAAAAATCAGGCTTGATCATCCACCCGATAATCAACAAGTTACTACTCTGACAGATTTACAAGTGCAGGTACTTATTAATATATAAATTTCTAATTTGAGGTTATATAAATGATTCTCAATATACCTCTAGCTTGGCTACAACTAGCCAAACAAAGAGTTCGTTTTCTTGTTGCTTTGGCTGGAATTGCTTTTGTATCTGTTTTAATGTTTTTGCAAATTGGTTTCCAAGATGCTCTTTATGACAGTGCTACACAGTTGCATAAGAATCTAGATGGAGAGCTATTTTTAATTAGTGTTCAATATCAATCTTTGACATCTAATCAAAGCTTTCCCCGTCAGCGTTTGTACCAGCTTTTAGGTTTTGAAGATGTAGAATCTTTTCGCCCTCTATATGTGCAATTTGCTAAACTAAAAAACCAAAAAAATGGTTTAAAATACCCTATATATGTTCTTGGGACTGAACCGGTAGAAGCAATTTTTAACTTACCAAGTTTTGAGGAAAATCTCAATTTACTAAAACTTCCCGATCAGGTTTTGTTTGACAGCGCTTCCCGACCAGAATTTGGACCAATTGCTCAAAAGTTCCAACAGGGAAACACCGTAGAAGTTGAAATATTTAGTTATACTGGCTTAGTTGGTTACAAAGTTAAAATTGCCGGATTATTTAGTTTAGGATCATCCTTTGGAGTGGATGGAAATTTAATAGTTAGTATTTCAACTTTTCTGCGGATATTTCAAGACCGTTCAGTACAAAATATAGATATAGGTTTAATTAAGCTCAAGCCTGGTACTAACCCTGAAAAAGTTTTGGGAACTTTGACAGCTAAGTTACCTGAAGATGTGAGAGTGATTACCCGTGAAGATTTTATTAATTTAGAAAAAGATTATTGGGCTCTCAGAACACCCATTGGGTTTGTATTTAACTTTATGGTGATGATGGGATTCATTGTGGGTGTCATTGTTGTTTATCAAATTCTCTATAGTAATATTTCTAATCACTTAGCAGAATATGCCACACTGAAAGCTATGGGGTTTAAAAACAAATACCTTTTGAGTATGGTTTTCCAACAAGCTTTAATCTTAGCATCTTTAGGGTATATTCCAGGTTTTGCTATATCTCTGGGTTTATATGGTATAGCCAAAGATGCTACTAAGTTACCTGTGATCATGAATTTAGATAGGGCAATTTTTGTGTTAGTAATTGCCATTTTTATGTGCTTGTTATCGGGATTTTTATCTACAAATAAGTTACGAAATGTAGATCCAGCAGATATTTTTTAACTTACTGATAATCTCAATAATATTTATGCTTACTTTTGCTTTTTCAGAAAACATATGAATATAAACACAGATAAATTTTTACTTCAACCAACCACGAAAAATTATATTGTTCAAATAAATAATCTCAACCAATACTTGGGTAAAAAAGACTTAAAAATCCAAATTTTATTTAACATTAATTTTGTCATTTACCCAGGCGAAATTGTCATTATGACCGGACCTTCAGGTTCAGGAAAAACAACTTTACTCACTTTAATTGGTGGCTTACGTTCTGTTCAAGAAGGAAGTCTCCAATTTTTAGGACAAGAACTTTATGGAGCTAGTAATGAGCAATTAGTAAAAGTACGCCGTCGGATTGGCTATATCTTTCAAGCTCACAACTTATTAGATTTTTTAACAGCTACACAAAACGTACAAATGACGCTAGAGTTACACAAAAACATTTCCCCAAAGGAAGCTCGGCGCAAATCTGAAGCTATGCTTAGTGCTGTCAACTTAGGACATCGAATCAATTACTACCCATCTGATCTTTCAGGAGGACAAAAGCAACGAGTAGCCATCGCCCGTGCTTTAGTTGGTCATCCCAAATTAGTCTTGGCGGATGAACCTACCGCAGCTTTAGATAGTAAATCTGGACGAGATGTTGTCAACCTGATGCAAAAATTGGCTAGAGAACAGAATTGTGCCATTTTAATGGTTACTCACGACAACCGCATCTTAGACATAGCAGACCGCATCATTCACATGGAAGACGGGCGACTAATTCAGGAAGTTGTGTGCAATCCGACTGCAGTGTAACTGTAAAATCCAAACTTTCCACTCTTTCGCCACAAATACTGGTATTCTTTTCTCAGCCTCCTCCGCCTGTGGGCTGTTAATAATATTCTTAGCAATAATTTAAGAATCAACATCTACAACAAAACTTGATAAAAATTTTTTTCAAATCATTAAGAGTTATTTAATTAACCAACAGAAATATTGTCAGACCCAGAAGCTAAATCCCCGTCAGGGACTTGCTTTAAGCCATAATTATTCACTAAATAACCAAAAAGTCCTCTTTCATCCTCACCCCAAGTTTTGAGACAATCAGAACCGATTTCATAATCATGCATTTATAGTTATTTCAGTTGCAAAGGGAGAACAAAGTTATGAAATTGGCTTACTGGATGTATGCAGGCCCAGCCCACATTGGCACTTTGCGGGTCGCTAGTTCATTTAAAAACGTTCATGCGATCATGCACGCCCCACTAGGCGATGACTACTTTAACGTTATGCGATCCATGTTATCCCGAGAAAAAAACTTCACTCCGGTGACAACCAGTGTCGTTGACCGCAACGTTTTAGCCAGGGGTTCCCAAGAAAAAGTGGTAGACAATATCATTCGCAAAGATGCTGAAGAACACCCAGATTTAATTGTCTTAACTCCCACCTGCACTTCTAGTATCCTACAAGAAGATTTACACAACTTTGTAGAACGGGCGCAGCTAGAAGCCAAAGGAGATGTAATGTTAGCAGATGTTAACCACTACCGCTTCAATGAACTCCAAGCAGCTGATCGCACCCTGGATCAAATCGTTCAATACTACATCAAAAAAGCCTGCAAGCGCGACGAATTGCCACAAGGCAAAACCGCAAAACCATCTGTTAACATTATTGGTAATTCTACTCTTGGTTTTCATAACAACCACGACTGTACCGAACTCAAGCGGCTAATGGCTGATTTGGGAATTGAAGTCAACACAATAATTCCTGAAGGCGCTTCAGTTCATGACTTGAAAAAACTACCCCAAGCTTGGTTTAACTTGGTTCCTTACCGGGAACTTGGTTTAGCCACTGCTAATTATTTGTCAGAACAATTTGGTACGCCTTATGTGGATATTACGCCGATGGGTGTAGTAGAAACAGCTCGCTGTATCCGCAAGATTCAGGAAGTGATTAATGCACAAGGCGCTGAGGTTAACTACGAAGACTTCATCAACGAACAAACCTTGTATGTGTCCCAGGCGGCTTGGTTCTCCCGTTCTATTGACTGTCAAAACTTGACTGGTAAAAAAGCTGTAGTTTTTGGTGACAATACCCACGCTGCGGGTATCACCAAGATTTTGTCCAGGGAAATGGGAATTCACGTTGTTTGGGCTGGAACTTACTGTAAATATGACGCTGACTGGTTCCGCGAACAAGTGGGGGAATATTGCGATGAAGTCCTGATTACCGACGATCACGCCGAAATTGGCGATGCGATCGCTCGTGTCGAACCCTCAGCGATTTTCGGTACTCAAATGGAACGCCACGTTGGTAAGCGCTTAGATATTCCTTGTGGTGTCATTGCTTCACCCATTCACGTACAGAATTTCCCCATTGGTTACAAGCCATTTTTAGGTTACGAAGGTACAAATCAGATCACAGATTTGATTTACAATTCCTTCACCTTAGGAATGGAAGATCACCTCTTAGAAATATTCGGTGGTCACGATACCAAAGAAGTAATTACTAAAGGAATTTCTGCCGAATCTGACCTTAACTGGACTAAAGACGGTCAAGCAGAATTAAACAAAATCCCCGGATTTGTCCGTGGTAAAGTAAAACGCAATACTGAGAAATTTGCTCGTGAACGAGGTTTAAAAGAGATTAATGCCGAAGTTCTTTATGCAGCCAAAGAAGCGGTAGGCGCTTAGTTTATGGGTTAGTCGCAGATGTCTAATAACCAATTTTAACCGACTTGAGCTATGGTCCAGGGAGTAAATTCCCTGGCTCACTTTTCGGCATTTGTCAACCACTACCTCAACAATATGGTATGCTTCCAAAATTAACTGCCATTACCATATATGAATATTTTTTCTCATCTATAATTTCAATTATCGTGACACCAGCTTAAACTTTGAATTTCGCGGTAATACAAAAAGGCTGAAGAATTTATACAACATTCTTCAGCCTTGATAGTTGAAAATAGTATAGGTAGGTAGCAACTGCTACCCACCTATACATTCATTAGAGAGTTGTAATATCTTTTTCTTTTTCTACCAACAACTCATCTACTTTGGCAATGTACTTATTTGTCAGCTTTTGTAGTTTATCTTGTTGGTCTTTTGATTCATCTTCAGAAATCTCTGAAGCTTTTTCCCCCTTGCGAATGGACTCTTGGATATCACGACGGATATTGCGAATGGCGATGCGGCCATCTTCAGCATACTTAGCAGCAATTTTGACTAATTCTTTACGGCGATCGCTTGTCAAAGGTGGAATGTTCAGCCGAATGACAGAACCGTCGTTACTGGGTGTTAAACCAACATCAGACAAGGAAATTGCTTTCTCAATTAGGTTTAAGCTGTTTTTATCGTAAGGCTGAATCAAGATGGTTGTAGCATCGGGGGTGCTAATATTTGCCAGTGATTTCAAGGGTGTAGGTGAACCGTAGTAGTCCACCAAGACTTTATCTAGTAAACTCGCATTGGCGCGACCAGTGCGAATAGTGTTAAAAGCGCGTTGAGTCGCCTCAACGGTCTTTTGCATCGTACTCTCAGCTTCAGATAATTTCACAAGAACCTCCCACAAGGGTACCGATTGATTCTCCCAATACGGCTCGGCGGATATTACCTCGCACCGTTAAATTAAAAACCAGAATTGGGATATTATTGTCTTTACATAAGGCGATGGCTGTACTATCCATTACTCGCAAATCCTTAGCTAAAACGTGGGCGTAGGTGAGACTAATGTAACGCTTGGCCTTAGGATTAAGCTGGGGGTCAGCATCATAAATTCCGTCTACCTTGGTGGCTTTAAAAATCACTTCTGCATCAATTTCTGCTGCTCTTAAGGCTGCAGTAGTGTCAGTGGTGAAGAAGGGATTTCCTGAACCAGCTCCAAAAATTACTACCCGCCCTTTTTCTAAGTGACGGATGGCGCGACGACGGATATACGGTTCCGCTAATTCTTGCATAGCGATCGCGGTTTGTACACGCGTCTGTACCCCTATTCGCTCTAACGAATCTTGTAGCGTCATGGCATTCATTACCGTGGCAATCATCCCTATGTAGTCAGCAGTTGCCCTGTCCATCCCCGCCGACGCAGCCTTAACGCCACGAAAAATATTCCCGCCGCCCACGACGATGGCGATTTGAACGCCAGTGGCTACTACCTCTGCTACTTCCTGAGCTATTTCTTTGACCACTTCGGGATCAATGCCATAGCCCATGTTGCCCATTAAGGCTTCACCGCTTAGTTTAAGTAAAACCCGTCGGTAATTCGTTCCCATGAAGTTACGCTTTATCAAAAAAGTTGCAATTGCCTCCAATTTAAGATAGCAGTAGAACGACTATATATGTCTAGTTCCGCCAAATCAATGAAGTCCCTGCTGGTTCAGTTTGTGGTAGGTTAATTGCTTGGCCTTTGAATAGAGACGCCATCTCATTGCGGAAATAATCTTCTCCCAGAAATAAACGGCTGAGATGCTGTACTTGATTGTCAATTCCTGGCAGATCAAAATCCGGCGCTTAGCTACCAACAAATGTATCAATTATTTTTAACATACTTATCTTCTCTAGCGAAAAGTAATTACGAAGAAAAAAGACTATGTAAATTTTGGGGTTAATTTTGTGCGTAAAAACGAGTTTTTATACAATCTTTGATACACATTGGCATTCACCCCCTCTCAAACGGTGGATCTAATTGAATTACTTTAGGTTGCGAAAAATGTAACATAAAAAAAGTACTAGTGCCTAAGTTTTGAGTAAGGCCATAATTATATTCATATATTCATAAATTGCTGATGACAACTTCCACAAACACATTTAACTCAACAAAAACTTGGATTTGGCAAGGTTTCCCCATCTGCTATCAGAGCCAAGGAACTAAAGGACCTGCAATTGTGCTTGTCCATGGCTTTGGGGCTTCATGGTGGCACTGGCGGAAAAATATCCCGGTACTAGCAGAAAATTTTCGTGTTTATGCCATCGATTTGATTGGCTTTGGCGCTTCCGCTAAACCCCAACCAAGGCAAGAAATTAACTACACACTAGAAACATGGGGACAGCAGTTAGCTGACTTTTGCCGGGAAGTGGTGGGTGAACCTGCTTTTTTAGTGGGAAATTCCATTGGCTGTATTGTCGTATTACAAGCAGCAGTCAGCAACCCGGATACAGCTTTAGGAGTGGCTTTAATCAACTGTTCCTTAAGATTGTTGCACGACCGCAAACGAGTAAGACTACCCTGGTTTCGTCGCTTCGGAGCCCCCATTCTGCAACGAATATTATCTATAAAACCAGTTGGTCAATTTTTTTTCAACCAAGTTGCTCAACCGAAGACAGTACGCAAAATCTTACTCCAAGCCTATGCCAATGCAGAGATAGTCACAGACGAGTTAGTTGATATTCTCACTGCACCAGCAAAAGATCCTGGGGCTGTAGCAGTGTTTTTAGCCTTTACTGCTTATTCCACAGGTCCTCTACCAGAAGACCTTTTACCTCTGCTACCTTGTCCTGCCATGATCTTATGGGGCACAGCCGACCCTTGGGAACCAATAGACTTAGGTAGAGAATTAGCCAAATATCCACAAGTGCTCAAGTTTATCCCTTTAGAAGGCGTGGGACATTGCCCCCAAGATGAAGCACCGGAGTTAGTCAATCCTATTTTACAAGATTGGATCAAAGAGCGATCGCTTGTTTAAACTCAAAGTAGACAAAAACGAAGACCCCCCGGCCTTCGTTTACTACTACCTCCGGAGGCAGGCTTTTTCATGCTCTGAGCGCATATTTAAGATAAACTGCCCCACTTTTTCAAAATTTGGCTTTGTATATTTGCGGGATAGGCCACAAAAGCCTATCCTTTAACTTTTGCACATGGGTATGATACCTGCCCTACAACAGTTATTCTTATATAACAGCCAAAATTTGATTAGTGTTAAGAGACTTGTATGAGTCTTATCATACCTTCGTTAATTGCAAAGTTGAAACTATGGGATTATGCAGTTTGCGGACTTGGCCAATTTATTAAAAACCCAAACCACCATAGCCCAAACCACCATAACCTAAGCCACCATAGCCCAAGCCACCATAGCCAAAGCCACCATAACCTAAGCCACCATAACCTAAGCCACCATAGCCCAAGCCACCATAGCCCAAGCCACCATAGCCCAAGCCACCATAGCCCAAGCCACCATAGCCCAAGCCACCATAGTAACCCATACCCCCGGATACAAGCTGCCCTTCCTCTGTGGATAAATCTATCAACAAATCAGATGGGATGTCTTGAACTGACATAATTTTCACCTCAAATTAGTGCATAAGTAGTACACACGTATCTAAACAGCAATCAGGGAGTTTAATACGTGTGCTTTTATTTTTAAACAATGTTTCTAGTAATTAAATTATCCCCAAGTCATAAAATACTAGGCTACTAATATATCTTTTGGTTAATGTAAAATTGAATTTTTATTCAAGTTTAAAATTGATACAAATATCTATTTCCCATAGATTGCAAATATGGGGAATGCACACAATATGACTCAAAATCTCTCTTCCATACAAAAAATGATGGGTAAAGATAGACTTATAAAAGCCAAATATGCAAAGGTATTTCCAATTTCTTCAGGTTCAGCAGTCGCTGATGGGGAAACCCATAGGACAGCGCTGCTGAACCAAAATCTAAAATTCACAATGGTATTAGTCTTCGAGGACTTTGATGTTTAGTAACATTCATCCAAACATCCGCCAAAAGTCTTCTTCCCCGAT
Source organism: Umezakia ovalisporum Ak1311 (assembly GCF_029891685.1). Lineage (NCBI taxonomy): Bacteria > Bacillati > Cyanobacteriota > Cyanophyceae > Nostocales > Nodulariaceae > Umezakia > Umezakia ovalisporum. The sequence goes on from NZ_JANQDJ010000074.1 coordinate 52,205, forward strand.
ACTATTAGAAAGCATCAAAAGGTCCACCACCACCGCCACCAAAAATTCCACCACCAGGTCCACCAAAAGATCCGCCACCACCGCCACCACCAGGTCTGACAATGAACCCTAAAATCCGCACAGGAATACGTTGACCGCTAGAATCTGTGAGAATACCAGTGACGGTAATATCAGGTCTAGTTTGTCCACCTACAAGTAGTTGACCTCCAGATAGAAGTTCTTGTGACTCGGCGGATAGGTCTACAAATAAATCGTTTTGAGTGTTTTTTTCTGACATCATTTGTTGCCTCAATCTAGTACATAGATGTTAGGTAACACCCACACCAGAAAAATTTCTGGTTGGGTGCAAAATTACTGTTCAGCTTTTATGTTTTACCAGAGAAAATTTGTTGGACAATTCGACAAAACTACAAAGCTGAAATCATGGTAATAGTGAGTCTTTATTTAATGACTTCAAGAACACCAGTCAAACGGATGGGAATACGGCGAAGACGTTTCTCACCGTCGCGGCTATCCCTACGTCTGTCAAATTGGTCTTGTTGATCAAATTGGTCAACTTGACCATCAAACCCCTCTGTTTGAGAAAACTCTCCGCCGGCTAAAAGTTCTTGCTGTTCTGCAGATAACTCTTCAAACAACTCAGATTTAGTGATTTGGAGTGACATAAATTTGTACCTCAATTACTTTGGTTAGGTGTGCAATCACCTATGCTTTTTATTATTAACTAACTTCGATTTATTTAAATTGTTCTTGGGTTAGAAAAATATCAATTAATTTTACTTCTTTAGGCTCATGAAAATATTTTTTTTGGGTTGTTCGTATTTTCATTGTCGTTGTAAATATTCATCTCTATCCAGAAATGTTGAATGTCGTTACAAAACTTTACATAGTTAGATATAGTAGTCCTATCAAAGGTGAAAATGTCAACATCTCATAATATCTTCCATCCAATGAACATAACTGATTTGTTGACACATACAAGCTTGAAGGTAGC
>NZ_JANQDJ010000075.1:0-15650 GCF_029891685.1 Umezakia ovalisporum Ak1311
CGCCCATAAAGTACAAGAAATTAAACCTTTAATTGAATCTGTGGGCGCAAAAGTTCTTTATCAATCCCCCTATTCTCCTGACTTTAATCCTATAGAACACTGGTGGTGACAATTAAAAGCTTTTTTACGCTCCTTTTCTCCCACTACTGCACAAATGTTTGATATTCTTATTGCCACTGCTCTTGATTTAATTAATCCCAAGCATTTAAAAAACTGGTTTACTAACTATTACTACTGTGCCTCATTAACCTGAAATTTGCTGTATTTGGTAAAAATTCCAGGATATTCAAATGAAAAAAAAAACTAGTTTCAATCATTATTCCATCCTTTAACGCAGAAAAATGGTTAGCAGAAGCAATTGATAGCTGCTTACAACAAACTTATCCAAATATCGAAATTATTGTGATTGATGATGGCTCTACAGATAATTCATTAGAAATTATTAAAAGTTATCAACATAAGATAATTTGGGAAGTTTTACCGCATAAAGGTGGCAATTATGCCAGAAATCGAGGATTTGATTTGTCTAGAGGAGAGTATATTCAGTATCTAGATGCAGATGATTACATTTTACCTGAAAAGATAGAAAGACAAATCCAGTTTTTAGAAGAAACAGGAGCTGATGTTGTTTATGGTGATTGGAGACATCAGCGCCATTTATCTGATGGTTCTGTTTTGTTAGAAAACATAGAAATTTCGGAAATACAAACAGATATTTTGGCTTCTCTACTAGCAAATTGGTGGGTTGCTTTAGCTGCTTTACTTTATAAAAGAACCGCAGTGGAAAATAGTGGCGGTTGGGATGAAAGTTTGACGGCTGCACAAGATAGAGATTTTTTTATTTCAGTGGTCATGAATAAAGCTAAAGTTGTATATCAACCAGGCTGTTATTCAATTTATAGAAGATATGGATTGGTAACAGTTTCTACATCTTCTAAAATTCGTTGGTTAAAAAACCACCATATGGTTTTAGATAAAAGCGAAAAAAGATTATTACAATTAAATAAACTATCAAAAAAATATCGTCATGCTTTAGCTAAATCATATTTTGAACTGGCTAGAGAGTCTTTGTTTATTGATTACTCACAGTACTTAATTTTTTTAGAAGAAGCTTTAATTCGCTTTCCAGAGTTTAAATTGAATAGCAAAAGAGGAATATATAAGTTGGTTCAAAATATTTTTGGTTTTCGACAAACTGAGCGAATTGCCTGTCGCTTCTTATTTTTAAAAAAGTTTGTTACTTCAGGTAAATTTGGGATGACATCTTGACGTTGACAATGGAGACACTGGCCAAAAGAAAACATCACCAGGAAAAATAAATCTACTGTGGAACACATGGGAAGCAACATACCCAGAAATTTAGGAAGTGGCTGATAAGCAGGCAAGATACCTGTTCTGGCCGGGCTAGAGAACTTACCCCACAATATTTATCCTATGCTTATGCACATTTTATACTCTTGCACAAGATTACCTGTGTTAATCCACTACTAACAATTAGGGATTTTTTTATTTGGAAGTCACTTATGGCAATGTGAATTTCTGACTTTTCCGGTTTTAATTAACTATTCTCTTTTTACAAACCTAAATCTGAAACCAAGCCGTCAAAGCTATTGCTAAAGCATCAGCCGCATCATCTGGTCGGGGAATCTCTTGTAAATCCAACTCCCGCGCCACCGCATCTTGGACTTCAGATTTATCGGCGTTACCATGCCCTGTTAGGGCTTGTTTAACTTGGGCGGGAGTGAATTCAACATACGGAAGCTTATGCTGTGCTAAAGCTAACAAAACTACACCCCTAGCCTGTGCCAGAAGAATTGTATTTGACATACGATAAAAGAACAATTTTTCAATTGCAACCAAGTCTGGTTGTAATTCCTCAATAACCGTATGCAAATCATCAAACAAAATGCAGAGGCGCTGCCCCATTTCCGTATCTGGAAATGTGCGAATTACTCCAAAGTCAATCATTTCTACTGTTGTATCTTGCACCAGTTGGGGATTGTGTTTGCAGGTAATTGCGCCAAATCCTAAAATTGCTAGTCCCGGATCTAATCCTAAAATGCGTTTTTCCATTAAGTTAAATTAATTAACTGGCAACTTTGACAACTGGCTGCTAGTCTAAATTCCTTGATAACTTTAGCAACTCTAACTCTATACTTGGTGTTGATGCCAGGTAGTTTAAATTTGCTGTTAATCATTTATTTTGTAGCACTGCTCCGAATCAGGTATGTCAATTGGTTTTATCAGACAAGCCTTCAACGCCCTGCAAAAGCAGTCCCGGCGTCGCACTTCCCATCGTGTTAACCAGTGGTTCAAGTGGCTATCTCCAGGGCTAGCCGTAAAACGCTGGTTGCTCATCAGCCTTGGGGGTGTATTGCTGGCAATTTTGGGGTTGGCTATATGGGTGAAGCTAACCCCAATTTTTTGGGCCATAGAGTTGCTTCGGGGTTTTCTGGGAGTAATTGCCGACATTTTACCGCACTATATCAGCGGACCTGTGGTGTTGTTGTGCGGTGTGCTGTTGCTGCTTTGGGGGCAAACTCGCACTGTGGGCTCAATTACTGAGGTGTTAAGACCAGACAGCGAAGAGGAATTAATTGATGTGCTGATGGCACATCGTCGATTGTACCGGGGTCCTAAAATAGTAGTAGTTGGTGGTGGTACTGGACTTTCTACCTTATTACGGGGCTTGAAATCCTACAGCGCCAATATTACTGCCATTGTTACTGTAGCTGATGATGGTGGATCTTCTGGGCGGCTGCGTCAGGAATTTGGTGTTTTACCACCAGGGGATATTCGTAATTGTTTGGCAGCACTGGCAGATGAAGAAAAATTATTAACAGAATTATTTCAATATCGTTTTAAGGCTGGGGACGGGTTAACAGGCCATAGTTTTGGTAATTTGTTCTTAACTGCCATGAGCGATATTACTGGCGATTTAGAACGGGCCGTTGCAGCTAGTTCTAAAGTCCTAGCAGTGCGGGGACAAGTTCTACCAGCTACCCTGAGTGACGTTCGCCTTTGGGCTGAATTAGAGGATGGCCGTCGTATTGAAGGAGAGTCTAGAATTCCTGAAGCAGGGGGAAAAATTGTCAAGATTGGCTGTATCCCTGCTCATCCTCCAGCTTTGCCAGCAGCTATTAAAGCAATTAAAGAAGCTGACTACATTATTGTGGGACCTGGTAGCTTATACACCAGTATCATTCCTAATTTACTTGTACCAGAAATTGCCGATGCCATCGCCATATCCACAGCTCCTCGTATCTACATCTGCAACATCATGACTCAACCCGGAGAAACTCAGGGATATACTGTTGCAGACCATATTAAAGCTATTGATGCTGCCTGCGGACAAAGACAGCTGTTTGATGCGGTATTAGTACACAAAAAATCTCCTTCTGAGCAATCACTGATGCGGTATGCTCAACAAAATTCCCATCCAGTATTCTTGGATAGGGAAGATGTTACCCTATTAGGGCGGCGAATTGTTTTAGCTAATATCTTGCATGAAGACGAAACAGGCTGCCTGCGTCACAATCCCCAGAAACTAGCAAGAGTTTTATTGCGGTGGTACAGTAGAACTCATCATCGAGCCAGCAAAAATATACCATCTTGACCCGTCCATGAATATTTTACTTGCAGATGCACAAGCAACTCTACGTTTGGGTATCACACTTGGTCAAAATCTGACTGCTGGCAGTGTGATTTTATTAGAAGGTGATTTAGGCACTGGCAAAACTACCCTGGTACAGGGAATTGGTCAAGGTTTAGACACCACCGGATCAATTGTTAGTCCTACTTTTACTCTCATTAATGAGTACACAGAAGGACGTATTCCCCTTTACCATTTAGATTTGTACCGTTTGGAACCTTCTGAGGTCCTAGCCTTGAACCTGGAGACTTATTGGGAAGGTGTTGAGGTAATGCCGGGAATTGTGGCAATTGAATGGGCAGAACGAATGCCCTATAAGCCAAATAGTTATCTGAGTTTGGTGTTGACTTATGGAGAGGAAGGCACTCGTCAAGCTAAAATTACACCTTTTAATTTTAGCATCTCAGATTTTGTTGGCTTAGATTAAGTCATGAGCAACTGTGTTTTTTGACCAAAAATCAAAGGCTTAAGCTTACGATATTCTCCAAAAACCCTGTTTTTCAATGTGGTGCAAAACGTCAGGCAATAAGAACCTATTTGATGGCGAAAAACATCGGCTATGATGATAACTCACCATAGGCTGGGTCAACTCCTCACCCTGGCAATTTTAAATTTTCGGTTAATCAATTTGAGGCTTGGGGTCAATGAATTTTTTGATTTTTCATCTAAAATCCCAAAATCTTTGTGCCGCAACTATGCTTGCTCACAAATCTAAAATTCCAAATTGTTTGACCTTAGCACAACACTACAAATATTGATGCAAGAGTCGTTTGCGTAGGGCCTAAAAGAGAAGAGAGCGAGAATTCCACACTCTTTCTATCTACCACTACCGCGCTCATCAAGGAAATTCAATAACATTCTTGTCTTCATTATCCAAAAATCAATGAAATATTGTTCAACTCAAGCCGTGGTAAAGATTTACATCTACTAGCTTTTTGCTGCAGTTGGCTAGGATTTGCATGTTCTCGCAGATAATATTGCAGTAGATGAATGAAAACTGGATGCAAACCGTCCCATAAAGTTAGATTGCAGGTAATATCTAGCAACCTGCCAGATTTTTTTAATCCCTACCCTCAAGGGAAGTTATATTCACATGAGAACTGACATAAATCTGTTCTCTAGGTAATCATCTTTGTGAATGGGGATGTTAGATGAATTTCAATTACTCAGGGAATGCTGGTATTGATTTCATCTGTTCAAACTACGGTTATTGCTATTGCTTCATTGCTTTAATTATCTCGATAAATAGTGATTAAGTTTGTTTGCTTCGATGCTGATTTGGTTTTATTTGCTCCGGGTTGCTGGCTAATGTTCAGCTTTCTAGCAATGTCATTGGCGTAAACCCAAAACAATCAGAATTGTATGAATTAGGTTTTAAAACCGTACAAATTAAGTGTATATAAAATTTTTATATCTATAAACATTATTTCCACAGAAATTTGCCCGTTTACTTAACCCTACTAATTCTCTACATTATTTAGAGAAATAATCCGGATAGTCGAATACAAAAAGATTGTAGTGAAAAGTTCAATGTCTCATATTTGCGCATCAATTCGTTTAACTTATATTCGCGGTTAGTTTTCCGAGGAGAGATTCGGTATCTATGAACAAAAAGTTACTGACTGTGAAGCAATGAGATTAATTTATTTAAGTAATTTCTATTAGAAGTTATACTTATATTTATCTTTATTAATTTGACCAAAATAATTTGAAGCAGCTAGCTATCATAAAAGTTGACTTAAGTATTTGTACGATTTTAATATGTATAAATTAAATTCAATCTATGGTAAAAATATCACATTACAAAAATATGATGTGATTGCTGATGACCAATAATATTTGCTAGAAAAAAATTAAAGCTTGTGCGCGTACTTTTATATTTACTTTGCCTTTGTCGTAAACAATTTGACTGGCGACAATAGTGGTTACAGCCCATCCTGTAAGGTTCTAACCTTCAAAAGGACTCCAACGACATTTGGTTAAGAGTTCTTCGCGGCGGACTAAACGATATTTGTTTAAATATACTAGCACTAAATCGGCATCGTAGCCAGGAGTGGTGGCACCTTTATTGGGTATACCATAAACCAAAGCTACAGCTTGAGACATCCAGTTGACAACTTGGGATACAGTACACCTTCCCTCCATAGCCGCAGTTAACATCACAGCGAGGGATGTTTCTACTCCTGGCATCCCAGGGGGAGTATTGGGATATTCTTGAGCTTTTTCTGTTAAAATGTGGGATGGGTGGTCTGTAGTAATGAAATCAATCACACCACCGCGCAAGGCTTGCCAAAGTACTTCATTATCGTGGGGCGATGGCAACGGTGGATTAATATGTGCCGGGGTACTAATGGTTTCATAAGCACTAGTATTCAATAACAGATGCTGTGGTGTTACTTCTGCTGTCACCCAACTTGGTTTATCCTGACGCAGCAAGTCTGGTTGTTCTGCTGTGGACATATGTAGGATATGCCGACGACGTTGATGTTTTCGGGAAAGTTTTAATGCTCCCTGGGTTGCTAAAAGTGCCCCTTGATTATCTTGAATCACAGAATGGACTGCCGGAGCATGAATACGGGCAAATTATTGGCCACGTTGGTTGATTCTGGTTTGATCTTCGGCATGAACCACCATTAAGCGACGGTCTTGAGAAAATATAGCTTCCAGTGCTTCTTCTTCATCTATGAGCAACTGACCGTGCATCGAACCCATAAAAACTTTAATGCCCGGCGTCGGATTGACCAAAAGTAAATCTGGTAAATTTTCCGTTGTTGCCCCAATAAAAAAGTCCTAATTGACTAGGCACTTATGGGAGGCGCGTTGCAACTTGTTGTCTAAAGCTTGCTGGGTAGTTGTCAGAAGGCGGGTGTTGGGCATCTCCAAAAGGAAGTCACACCACCTTTGGCGGAGGCACAACTGGCTGTAAACAAATCTTCCTTTTGTTCTAGTCCTGGTTCCCGGAAATGCACCTGGGGACAAATCACTCCCGGCAACAAAGTTAACCCTCCTGCGTCAGTTTCCATAGCTGGGGTGGTGGCGGAAATTTCAGATGCAACTTCAAGGATTTTGCCATCACGCGTCAGTAGGTTTCCCACCATTAAGTTACCACGAGGCAAAACAATGTTAGCGCGTCGAATCAGTAAACTTTGTTGAGATGACATGAGGTTAACAGGATTGAGACAGATACTTATACTTTTAGGTTAAACTTAATTGCCCTAATTATTATGTATTTTTCCAGATTTTGTGGGCGTAGCATCTCCAAGAGAAGAAAAAGTTAATTTTTCACTGCCAAACTCCTCTGTAATAAAGGAGCCTAGCATCAACTACAGATGCTAACTTTAAGCAGGAAATCGGAATTTACTCGTTAAGATTAAAGAACATAGTCTCCCCGAACGAGTTAATTACTGCTCTCTTCCCTTATTTCAGTAATTTCATGCGAAATCAAGTGTCTGATAACAAATCTAGTCAACAACCTGATAATTCCTGGTTCGCCGAACTAGCTAGAACAGTTGTATTAAGTATTGTTTTAGCCCTAGGCATTCGTACTTTTGTTGCTGAAGCTCGTTGGATTCCTTCTGCCTCTATGGAGCCTACACTGAACGGCACCCCAAACCAGTGGGAGGCAGACAAGATAATTGTGGACAAGTTGAAGTATAGGTTTTCTAATCCACAACGGGGAGATATTGTAGTTTTTTCGCCCACAAAAGCACTACAACAGGAACAATACAACGATGCCTTTATTAAACGTATAATTGGCTTACCTGGAGAAAAAGTAGAACTCAAGGATGGCCGAGTCCATATCAACAATAAACCCCTGGAAGAAGTCAAATACCTTACCACTAATCAACAGACGGTAATAGATGTTTGCACATCAGAGTCCCAGCCGCCTTACTTAGCAAAACCCGCAACTATACCCCCAAACTCATACTTAGTTTTAGGTGATAACCGTAACAGTAGCTACGATAGCCGTTGCTGGGGCGTTGTACCCCGAGAGAATATTATTGGCCGTGCCATACTCCGCTTTTGGCCTCTAAATAATATTGGTGGACTTGATAAGGGACCGCCATTATATCCCTAAATTAATCCCATACTTAGCCAAAATTTTACCCTAACCGATTAAATCACTGGATAGTGTTGAAGTTGAGCAAGCCAAGTTTATTGCCACTGGACCACTAGAGTATGACCGCGAGTTCGTAATTTGCCAGTGGCATACCTACATTTACTGCTGGCAATGTTAGGGTTGAGACTGTTAAAAAGTATATTGAAGAACAAAGACATCATGACACTACCTCATGGACCATCCCTAAAGAAGCTTTGCCCTCGCCTAAATCCATCGCCTAAAGTACAATGAAGTATCTTCGCCACGCTCCGATACTTTATGTCGGTGGTTTTGGCCGGTTCTATTTTCTTATAAAATAGTAACAGCAGAATCTTTAACTAGTCTGTGATTTGTCAGCATTGATCAAGTTTTGGTTGAGTTTTTCACAACCCTTGACAGAAGATTCCCACAATGAGACTCTATCTAGTGAGAACTCAGGATGAGGAAATCAAAACTTTTTCCACATCAAAGGCTGGTATTTTTAGTCCCGTAAAAGCATAATAGAAGCGTGACTGATTTGTTCGCCCCTTTACAATCCTTAAAAGAAGGCCACTGGTTCAAGCTGATCTGCGGAGCCAGTTTTCAATATCTACCAGCAGTGAGAAGTTTAACATTAGCCTACACATTGGCAGGCGCTGACTGTATAGATCTGGCACCTGATCCAGCAGTGATAGCTGCAGCGCAGGAAGGGTTACAAGTAGCCAGGCATTTAGTTAAGGATGCGAAGGAGCGAGGTTATGGCTATAAGGGCAACTTACCTTTTTTGATGGTCAGCCTCAACGATGGGGAAGACCCCCATTTTCGCAAAGCAGAGTTTAACTCTACTAAGTGCCCGACACATTGCTCTAGACCCTGTGAAAAGATTTGCCCTGCACAAGCAATCATATTTAACCGTATAGATAACTTTTCGGGAGTTGAAGCTCAGAAGTGTTACGGCTGTGGACGTTGCATACCCATTTGTCCATATGATAATATTTATACAGAATCACACATATCGAGCGCTGGCGCTGTAGCGCCATTGGTAATGTCAAGGGTGGTAGATGCGGTAGAAATTCACACAAAAATCGGACATTTGGCAGAATTTCAGCAATTATGGCAAAGCATTTCGCCGTGGGCTGATCAACTAAAGGTATTGGCCATTAGCTGTCCCGATGGGGAGGGAATGATTGACTATCTACAAGCAATTGCCGAACTAATTACCCCATTGCGTGGGTCTTTGATTTGGCAGACAGATGGCCGCCCTATGAGTGGTGATATTGGAAATGGCACCACTTTAGCAACGGTAAAACTAGGCCAGAAAGTTTTGACAGCTAAGTTACCGGGATATGTGCAATTAGCAGGTGGCACTAATAGGTACACTGTTGCTAAGTTAAAGGCAATGGGATTGTTAAAAAGTAGTAAGTACCATTCACAGTCCTATGTTTCTGGAGTTGCTTACGGTAGCTACGCCCGTGTACTGCTGTCACCAATTCTTGATCAGTTAGAGAATCAGGAGGTGAGTCAAACCAGTGTGAAGGCGAAAGTCCGCCTCGAAGAAGAACCCGAATTACTCTGGCCAGCAGTAAAGCTTGCCCATTCCCTGGTTTCCCAGATCAAGTCACAGCAGGAGCGCTAATCGCTCGTTCGTTATCTCTAAAAACGTCACCATAGAAAGCATGACGATTAAAGAAGACCTTCAAAAGTTATTAGACATTTTGCCTCAAGACCTGCGACAAGTACTAGAGAATCATCCCCAACGAGATAGTTTAGTTGAAGTGGTCTTGGATCTGGGTCGTTGCCCAGAGGCTCGCTTTCCTAATCAAGCTGAGTATCTGAGCGAAACACCCGTAACTCAAGCACAGATAGATGAATGCATTCAGCGAGTCGGAACCTTTAGCGGAGATAATCGAGCCGGAATTGAGCTAACATTGCATCGCATCAGCGCTATCCGTAACCGTGGCGGTAGGATTATTGGCTTGACCTGTCGCGTGGGTCGGGCAGTATTCGGCACAATTGGCATGATCCGCGATTTGGTGGAAACCGGTAAATCAATTCTCATGCTGGGGCGACCAGGTGTGGGTAAAACTACTGCGTTAAGAGAAATTGCCCGTGTCTTGGCAGATGATTTACATAAGCGGGTAGTAATTATTGACACATCTAATGAAATTGCCGGCGATGGTGATGTGCCTCACCCTGCCATTGGTCGTGCTAGGCGGATGCAAGTGGCACAACCCCAATTTCAGCATCAGGTGATGATTGAGGCAGTGGAAAACCATATGCCAGAAGTAATCGTCATTGATGAAATTGGTACAGAGTTAGAAGCTTTAGCGGCTCGTACTATTGCTGAACGGGGTGTGCAGTTGGTAGGTACTGCCCACGGGAACCAAATTGAGAACCTGATTAAAAATCCCACCCTTTCTGATTTAGTTGGCGGCATTCAGGCTGTAACTTTAGGGGATGAGGAAGCCAGAAGAAGGGGTAGTCAAAAAACTGTTTTAGAACGGAAAGCTCCTCCCACTTTTGAGATTGCTGTGGAAATGTTAGAACGGCAACGCTGGACAATACACGAAAGTGTCGCTGATACAGTAGATACTTTGCTTAGAGGTCGTCAGCCTAGCCCACAAATGAGAACTGTTGATGAGCAAGGCAAGGTAGTAATTACGCGGCAGTTATCAGTGGTTCAGGGTCACGGTGGTCAGGTTGCTACAATAAGGGAGTCTTTTCCACCAGCGCGACAGACTAATGGCTGGCGTTCATCAGGACAAATGGTAGCATTACCACCTTTGTCTTTAGAACCGGAGCGGATCACTGGACGTAGCGAGTTTGACAGGTTGTTGGATGAATCCTTCAACTACTCAGAGACTATTGATCTCAAAACTAGTAAACACCCAGGGCCAAACGGCGAAGATTTGCCGCTACACGTTTATCCTTATGGTGTGAGCCGCCACCAATTAGAACAGGTGATTGGTGTCCTGACTTTGCCAGTGGTCTTGACAAAAGACATTGATAGTGCTGATGCAATTTTGGCACTGCGATCGCATGTCAAAAACCACGCCAAACTAAGGCAAATGGCCAAAGCCCGCTATGTGCCAATTCATATGATTAAGTCCAGTACAATCCCGCAGATTACCCGTGGTTTGCGGCGGTTGCTGAACATAGAAGATCCGGAGATGGCCGATGATACAGAACTGCAACTGTTTTTACACAGTGGTAGTGACGACGAGATGGATGCTTTAGAAGAAGCCAGACTTGCCGTAGAACAGATTGTAATTCCTAAAGGACAACCTGTGGAGTTACTGCCCCGTTCTTCGCAAGTACGCAAAATGCAGCATGAGTTGGTAGAACACTATCGACTCAGGTCTGATAGTTTTGGCGAAGAACCAAATCGACGTTTGCGGATTTATCCAGCTTAATTCAAAACTGAGGATGGGGAAAATTACCCTACTTTCCTCATCCCCTATTAAACTGGACTGACTTTAGCTCGATAAAGTAGCTTTTCGCCTTGTACATAGCCTGTGTAACGTACTCTCACTGTTTCACCTGGCTGTGCGGTTCCTTCTATTAATTGGTGCATTTGGGGATTATATGCCACTTCTGCTCCCACTGGTGCCATCGCTTGTATTCCCCACTCTTGTAACAGTCTTTCTAACGGCTTCTGCACCAAAGGCACAATTTTAATTGCAGCTAGCTGGGGATTCTCCTCAGCTTTCTGGGCTGCTGTAGGCCATTGTAATAATAAAGATTCCAGCAGTTGTAAACTCCACTGCTGAAATTGTTGTTTTAATATCTCTCGCTGCTGTTCTAATTGCGGTAGCGATGGCTGGTACTCTGTTTTTAATGCTTCCATCTCCGTTTGGCTACCGGGTAGGTCATCCTGAATCGTCATTGGTGAAAAAGTCTCTATTAATTCAGCCAATGAAATCTTCAGCACTTGGGATAACTTCAGCAGCACATCCACCCGCATCTGTGTTAATTTCCCTTGTCGCAGTCGTAAAATTTGCCGTTCTGAAACCCCAGCATCACGACTTAATGCTTTAAAACTAGGAATATTTACACGCTGCATCAAATTTTGCAGCTTTTGGGTGTGATTGCTCATTGATTAAGCTGTGACATATTTAACTTATATACCATGGGCGGACAGGATGCCCACCCCACAAAAGTTTAAGTAAATATTTTTCAGGTTATTCTTCCAGTAAACTTCTCAACATCCAAGCTGTTTTCTCATGAACTTGCATTCGTTGAGTTAATAAGTCGGCGGTGGGTTCGTCGTTGACTTCTTCTAGTACAGGGAAAATAGAGCGTGCGGTTCTGACCACTGCTTCTTGTCCTTCCACCAGCAAGCTAATCATTTCCTTAGCTTTAGGAACTCCCGCAGTTTCCGCAATTGAGCTGAGTTTAGCATATTCGCTGTAGGTTCCCGGTGCTGGGTATCCCAAAGCTCTAATCCTTTCTGCAATTAAGTCTACTGCTAAGGCGAGTTCTGTATACTGTGTCTCAAACATCAAATGTAAGGTTTGGAACATCGGACCTGTAACGTTCCAATGAAAGTTATGGGTTTTGAGATACAGTGTATAAGTGTCAGCCAATAGGCGAGACAGCCCCTCGGCGATTTTAGCTCTACTTGCTTCGTCAATCCCGATATTTACACTTTTGGCTGTTGCTTGAGATGACATATTTTTCTCCTCTGTGGGTTCTATATTTTAGAGACCTAAAATCTATTAACTCATGCTAGGTGCATCTTGAGGACGCTAGGTGGAGCTTTACGAACTTTGGCCATAATTGTTTGTTTGCCTAATCGTTGACAAGCTTCATAACGGTGACAACCGGAAAAACCATAATACTGTCCATCTACTTCTAGGACATCGATGGGTTCTTGTTGTCCAATCGCTGCAATAGACTCCATTAAGGCTTGGACTTTATCAGGGTCGTTTACACGGGGTAAAGGGCGTTTGATTTGATTTAAGGGGATTTCTTCAACTCTCATCATCCTTATTTCCTCTCCTGCATTAATCATACTCGTTATGAGTTTGATTTATAATTAAGTTGAGTAAAAAATTGTAAATGTATATTAAATAACTAGTTTCCGTAAAGTAGGCGATCGCCTTGACAAAAGTTAAAAGAACGGGTGTTAAGTCATGCGATCCCATAAAATCCAGGATACACCAGTATATTTTCGTGAATAGTCTGTTTTTTGCTGTATAATAGTTGTAAATCACATATTAAAGTGACTTAACCATAGTAGTCATATAAATCACTTGCGGTAACAAGTATTGATTTCCGTTGTTGATCCTGCGACGGTGTATTTCACGGTTAGCTTTAACCCAGATGTCCATCCTGACAACTGCTTTATCTTGAGTCGAATAAGCGAGAATATACCCGCAAGTGATATTTTTTTATTATCTACTACAGACAAAGTGCCAAAAAAATCCCACTTATTTCTCCAGCGCAGTCCTGAGTTGTTGCGAGAAAAATTTTACTCTCTCAAACAACCAGTAGAGATAGCTGACCTTTTAGAAATTTCTTATTCTCGTCTGATTTATCATATATATCAGGTTACACCTGAAGATCGTTATAAAACCTTTGGTATACCTAAAAAGTCTGGTGGTATTCGTCAAATAACAACTCCCATAACTGCGCTAAAAATTATCCAAAGCAAACTGAATCAAGTTTTACAAGCAGTTTATGACATCAAACCATCAGTACATGGCTTTGTCATGGGCAAAAATATTGTTACCAATGCTCAAGCTCATGTCAAAAAACGCTATGTTCTCAATATTGATTTAAAAGATTTTTTCCCTAGTATTAATTTTGGTCGGGTGCGGGGTATGTTCATGGCTACCCCCTACGGATTACATCCAGAAGTTGCTACAGTTTTAGCTCAAATTTGCTGTCATAACAATCACTTACCTCAAGGTGCGCCAACCTCACCAATCATTAGTAATATGATTTGTGGCAAGATGGATAGTCAATTACAGAGGTTGGCTAAAGATTGTAAAGCAACTTATACCAGATATGCCGATGATATTACTTTCTCAACAACTTTATCTCAATTTCCTAGAGATTTGGCATATATAACTAATGATGAAGATGGAGAAAAATTAGTTATTGGCAATAGTCTATTAAATATCATTAATAGCAATGGGTTTGAAATCAATCAAAGTAAAGTCAGATTACAAACCAGGGGAAATCATCAAGAAGTTACAGGGTTAACAACCAATGTTTTTCCTAACGTTGACCGTACTTACGTGCGTCAAGTTCGCGCTATGCTCCACGCTTGGGCTAAGTTTGGACTTGAAGCCGCACAGAAAGAATATTTATCTAAATATGAATTTAAAAATAGATTACCCCAGAAGGCAAAACCAAATTTTAAGCAGGTGCTGCGGGGGAAAATAGAGTTTATTGGAGTAGTCAAAGGTAAGGATGATCCTATTTATCAAAAATACATAAATTTTTATAAACAACTTATTATTAAATCTATTGAAATACAAGCTTAAATATAGAATGGATAAATATGATATGCAAGAGGATGTAATACAAGAAGTTAAAGAATTAAAAAACAGTATTGATATATTATCAAATAAGCTTGAAACAGAATTCATCACATTAAATGAAAAGTTATTGAGTGGTTTTCAGCAAATCTCAAATCAAATTGTTAATTTATCTTCTCAACGAGTTGTAGCAAATGAAAATCTTGATCATATTCTCGTCAATAATGAGCAAGATGGTTTACACAAACCTCAAAAACAGTCAACAATACCAGAGGGATACTGGATTGATTATTCATATATAGATAAAACACAATATGATGATTGGGTAAATAATTTAGATAAATACAATAAATCGATGGCGGAGACCCAACATTACAAAAAGATACTAAACTTTTGTTTATCTGCTATCAAGACTTTAGAATCTGCTATCAAGATTCTATTTGAAAAAGAATATGATTGTCTTAGTGAAAGTAATAAAGAATTTTTAGAAGCTTACGACAGATATAAAAAAACTTATGAAGAGAAACAATGGAAATACACAAAAATTTATTTAGAAAATAAGACAAACGATTTGGAACAAGCAGATTATAAATATATACATTGGGAGGATAAATATATAATATCTTGGGATAGTCTTGAAAAAAATATGAATTTTAATTTTAATTTCTCTCTAGAAATATCGTTTGAAATATTCAATCCAGGATTCATGAGTACTAAAGATTGGAAGCATAAATTTTTGCTAATTAAAAATGCACATAGGTTAAGACATATAGAGTGTCATGGTGATCGATTTAAAGATGAGAAACGATTAAAAAAAGAAAAATGGTATGTTCAACAGCTATACCATGATCCTAATAATTACACAGATATACAAAATGTAGTATCTTGGTTTGTCCAAGAAGTTTATAATAGAATTGATAAAATTTCTCATCGAAATTAACAATAGTTATTTTAATTTTTAAACTAAACTAACAGTTTATGATAACAGAGAAATTGGTGGTTATTGATTTATTTGCTGGTGCTGGAGGGTTTAGTTTAGGGTTTGAAATGGCCGGTTTTGTTGTACCTATATCAGTTGAAATAGATGCTTGGGCTTGTGATACACTGCGTTATAACCACCCACAAATGACCGTGATTCAAAATGATATTCGTGAATTGAATACCTTAACTACTGTTAAAGAAATTTGTTTTTACAACCCGGATATTATTATTGGCGGTCCACCATGTCAAGGTTTTAGCATTGCTGGACCAGCACAAAAAGACCCGAATGATCCAAGAAATACTTTATTTACAGAAATGTTGAATGTCTTTACAAAAGTTTACATAGTTAGATATAGTAGTCCTATCAAAGGTGAAAATGTCAACATCTCATAATATCTTCCATCCAATGAACATAACTGATTTGTTGACACATACAAGCTTGAAGGTAGCG
>NZ_JANQDJ010000076.1:0-33811 GCF_029891685.1 Umezakia ovalisporum Ak1311
AATATTTTCAAGGTTCGGCGCTCCTTCGGACTGCGCTGCTTTGCGCTTGTCTCTCAGGCACTTATTTAATATAGCGAGTCTACATAACTTTGTCAACACTTTTTCCAAAAAAATTTTTCCTTTTTTTTCATGCCTCTGAAACTCGCCACAGTGTTAGGTTGTAGGCAAGAATGGTGTACGGACTTTGCTGATTAAGGGAGGGTAGAGCGTGAATTTTCAGTCGGCCATTAGTTTATTGCATGAGTTTTGGGGTCAACGCGGCTGTTTAATCGCCCAGCCCTACGATATTGAGAAGGGCGCGGGTACTAAAAACCCCCATACATTTTTAAGAGCATTGGGCCCGGAGCCTTGGGCTGTGGCCTATGTTGAACCATGTCGTCGTCCCACTGATGGACGTTACGGCGAAAATCCTAATCGCTTTCAACACTATTACCAATACCAAGTGCTGATTAAGCCCTCACCAAATAATATTCAAGAAATTTATCTTGATTCTTTGAGAGTTTTGGGAATTCACCCTGAAGACCACGACATTCGCTTTGTGGAAGATAACTGGGAAGATGCCACAGTAGGAGCTTGGGGTACTGGTTGGGAAGTTTGGTTAGATGGAATGGAAATTACTCAATTTACCTACTTCCAACAGTGTGGGGGAATTGATTGCCGTCCCGTATCCATTGAAATTACTTACGGGTTAGAACGTTTAGTAATGTACCTCCAGCAAGTGGAAGCGATCACTAAGATTCATTGGACTGATAATATTACTTATGGTGATGTTTTCCTGCAAAGTGAAATTGAGCAATGCACTTACAACTTTGAAGCATCTAATCCTGAATTACTGCTAACACTGTTTAACTTATATGAGCAAGAAGCTAGCCAATTGACCGAGGTAGGTTTGGTTGTACCCAGCCTTGATTATGTAATGAAGTGTTCCCACACCTTCAACTTGCTGGATGCTAGGGGTCTGATTTCTGTGACGGAGAGAACTCGTTACATTGCTAGGATTCGTCATTTAGCTCGGAAGGTTGCTCATCTATATGTTGAACAAAGAGAAAAATTAGGTTTTCCTTTACTGAAGAAGACAGCAGTTTGAGTTGTATTGGGAATGTACAACAGAAAATAACTATGAAACTACTCTGGTAGCTAATTGCTCTCAGCCATAAAAAATCACCGACATTCCACGTCGGTGAGTATGTCAAATACGAGTTACCTATGATTCAGATAAATAGTTTAATTATCTGTCTTGCCTTCATTCTAGGATTGCTCTTAAGTGCAACACCTTGGGGAGGGATTGGGATTTTAAGTTTAGGAATAGTGGGAGCAGTTCTGTTTAGAAGACCGATATTAAATGCTGGAAGTACAACCCAGACAATTCCTCATATTTCGCCAAATGTTCCCCATGCGAGAACATGGCTAGTTGCTGGGTTGGTCGGGTTGTTAGCAACCGTGTATTGTCAATGGCGGGAACCACAACCCCATCAACAAGACATCAGTACATTTATTTCCTCAGAAAATAACAGTAATCAACAACAAATAGTAATAGTTCGTGGAGAAGTAGCTAGTAATCCCCGTTTGACTCGCAGCCAACGAGGACAATTTGTCTTAGCAGCCACCCAGCTTGATGAAGTCAAAAATGAAACTAGCCCAGTAGATATCAGTAAAGGTGTGACAGGCAAATTGTATGTAACAGTACCCATGCTTCAAGCCACTGGGTTATATCCTGGACAACAAATTGCTGTCACTGGAGTTTTATATCAGCCACAAACAGCATCTCATCCTGGTGCTTTTGATTTTCAAAAGTTTCTCCAGCAACAAGGAATATTCGCTGGTTTGACTGGAAGACAGATTAATATTTTGGATCCCGATGAAAAACGTAAATGGGGATGGTGGCAAATTAGACAAAAAATTGTGCGATCGCAAGTTCGTTGGTTGGGTGTTCCAGCAGGACCTCTTGTCAGTGCAATGGTTTTGGGTAGTAAAGCAATTGATTTACCCTACGATGTCCGTGATTTATTTGTAAAAGCTGGATTAGCTCATACTTTAGCAGCTTCAGGATTCCAAACTTCTTTAGTCTTAGGTTTGATACTACAGTTAACCAGAAGAGCATCTCAGAAAACACAATTCACCTGTAGCTGTTTAGGGTTAATTATTTTCGTGAGTTTAACAGGGTTTCAACCCTCTGTACTGCGAGCCGTAATCATGGGTCTTGCCGCTTTAGTTGGTTTGTTACTCAAAAGAAAAGTTAAACAAATTGGGTCTCTGCTCTTAGCCGCAACCATATTATTGCTAATTAACCCATTATGGATTTGGGATTTAGGCTTTCAATTGAGTTTTTTAGCAACACTAGGTTTAATAGTCACAGTACCTGCATTGGTGCAACACTTAGATTGGTTACCAAAGTCCATCGCTTCATTAATTGCCGTCCCATTGGCAGCTACAATTTGGACTTTACCTCTGCAACTTTTAGTATTTGGAGTCGTCCCGGCTTATAGTTTGCCACTAAATATAATCAGCACACCTTTAGTAGCAACAATTAGTATAGGTGGAATAATCAGCGCCATATCAGCACTAGTTTGGCCTACAGGTGGCAGTGCTTTAGCTGGTTTATTATATTACCCCACTGATGGGCTAATTAAAATAGTGCAATTATTTAGCAACTTTCCAGGTAATTTTCTGCGTGTAGGCAGCATATCTACATCGCAATTATTAGCAATATATGCACTAATTATTTTAGTTTGGCTAGTGCGTTGGTGGCAGAGACATTGGTGGTTCGCCGGTTTAATAGCAATTGGTTTGGTACTAACTCCAATTTGGTATTCCGCCAACACATTATTTAGAATCACCATTCTAGCAGCAGGCACAGAACCAGTTATAGTTATTCAAGATCGAGGAACAGTGACACTGATTAATAGTGGAGATCAAAGCACTGCACGCTTCACAACTTTACCTTTTCTACAACACCAAGGTATTAATAAAATAGATTCAGCCATCGCCAGTAATTTTAAATATCAGAATAACAATACTTGGTTAGAACTGCTCCAAAGTCTACCAATCAAAAACTTTTATGAATATTCACCTAACCTCAAAAGCACCATTGTTACCCAAGCAATTCAACAACAACTCCAAAGACAACAGGGAATCTACCAACCGTTAGCACCCGGTCAAACAGTAAAAATCGGCTCAGTAGTCGCCCAATTTATTAAAGAGCAGTTGCCTGTATTACAATTGCAAATCCAAGGAGAAAATTGGCTATTAGTAGGCAATGTCAAGTCTACAGAAGTGGAAAAACTAGTTCAAGGAGGAACCTTGCTGCCTCCGCAAGTCCTATGGTGTAGCCCTCAGTTATTGAAAGACTTATTACAAAAATTTCAACCACAGGTGGCGATCGCTTCCCATAGTGACCTTGACTCCAAAACCTTATCGGAACTCACTAAAAACCAGACAAAACTATTTTTTACCAAAGAAGAAGGAGCCATCCAATGGACACCCAATAGTCAATTTGAGGCATTTATTCAACCATCTGAAAATAAATCCATAGTTTTTTAATAGCAAGACATCAATCTTTCATACTTTTAAACCTTTCCTGTGCATTCTGAAAAGCCTCTTTCATCACAGCCTGAATTTTCTGAGGATCGGGTTTCTTTTTACCCATCAAGTCACCAAAATAAACACAAGCACCTTCCCCCAAAGCCCAAGTGTAAGCAGCAGCCCAAGAAACGGCAATCACGGCACCGAAACCAGGTACAAATTTAATCAACTCTCGGGCAACAGCCTGGGCTAAAAAACCGCCAGCGATGGTACTGACCACACCTCCTGCCTGTGATAGAGTCAGAGTTTGCCCGTATAATTTACCTAGCAGACTTACCATTGATACTTGTAAGGAAGTCAGAAACGGCATAGTAGCGAATGGTAACGGCGCAGCCGCTAAAGCCCCTGCCATAATTGCAAATGGCAAAATGTAACGCCGCCCAGTATCCCGATAAATATCACCAAGTTGCTGACTAGCCACATCATCTAATAACTGATAAACTGCACCAGCTTCTGCTTCTGGAAGTAGTTTTGCCAAAGAATCCCGTAATACTTCTAAGCCATAAAATACAGGATGATAGCCATCTTCTTCTAAAGTAAAGTCGATGAGGACAGATTGGTTATATAGTCCTGTAAAAGCTTGCTTAATCGCTGCAAAGGCACGACTGACTTCCTCATAGTCCGGTGGATAACCAGGATGATCTACCGTATTGGGGGGATAAACTTGATGTAAACAAGTAACAGCAAGTAGACAAGGAATTTCTGGATACCGCTGACGGATGTGTTGAGCAATTTGTCTCAGTGTCTCCGTGGCAAAGTCATTAATTTTAACAGTTAAAATCAAAACTCTACCACGGCGACTTGACTTTTGTAAATCACTAATCAAATCCTCAATTACCCCTTGAGTATTCTGATTCACATCTCCCAGTCCCACCGTATCTGTGAAAATCAGCAACGGTAGCTCATCAGAAGGATAAGCATAGCGCTCGGTATGTTGAGTGTGGGGGCGAAATCCCTGACCAACAATTTCGGCAGACACTCCCGTTAAGCCCCGAACAATAGAACTTTTCCCAGCTTGGGGCTTACCAATCAGCAACGCCTCTGTGGTTGGTAGTTCGGCTCCCACTGTGGCTAAAATCTCTGTAACCTGAGTTTCACTGACACTAAACCATTGAAGAATGCTCTGTTTTATTTGCTCCAAAGGCGCAAGCTTCACAAAGCTACTGGTAGTTTTATTCCAGAGATTCGTCATGGAGTTCGGCCACAGACTTTCTGCGGTCTGCTTTGCGCCATCAGTGATGTCGGTAAATTCTTCAAAATTAACTAACTTCTCATCAGCATCGTATTTCTCAGTCATGGTTCAATAATGCCAAAAGTGTTTTTAAAGTATTTTTACAATTCTCTTGTGCAATAAAATTATTTTCTGCTATAGTTGTTTATGTTGTCTCTACACAAGCTAGAACATAAATATTAAATATTTATTAAACATATGTATTTAATATATACATTATGTCTATTTCTTGTAGCTGAGATAGCAGAGTTGGTGGCATACTTCCTGACATGCGGGCGTAGTTTAGTGGTAAAACTATAGCCTTCCAAGCTATTAATGCGGGTTCGATTCCCGCCGCCCGCTTCAAAAGAACCACTACAGAGTAAACCTTGTAGGGGCGTTTAGTGAATAAAATTAGCAGCAGTATAATAATACACACCCTACAATATAAGCAAGGACTTATACATCAATCATTAATCATTAAAAAAGTAGAGACACAATTAGGTTTATGCCTAGTCAAAGTCTGTGGGCCATGGCTGACCGTGCCTACCAGATTTCGCATATGGGAAACTAGAACTAGAAAGCTACGGGGAGTGGCCTTAGCCCTCCGGGTAGCAACAGTTTAGAATCCCCTCGCCTTTAGCCAGGGAAGGGGTCAACCCTCTCCGCTCACGGAAAGGGGTCCAGGTGATTTGAGCCAAATTGTCACTGCTGAAACTCAAAACCACCTAATAAGCATCTTGCAACTCGTAAAAATCAGGAGAAATATAATCCTTTCGTAAAGGCCAACCCACCCAATCTTCCGGCATTAAAATCCGCTTCAGATTTGGGTGACCTTCATAGACAATGCCGAACATATCATAAGTTTCCCGCTCTTGCCAGTCTGCAGTTTTCCAGATCCAATACACCGAAGGTATTGTAGGGTTCTCACGAGGTATAAACACCTTTACCCGGACTTCTTCAAGTGTATCAGGATGATCACCAACTTTAATTAAGTGATACACACTAACCAAGTCCTCCCCTGGGCCAAGGTCAATACCAGATTGAAACTGAAGATAATTAAACCCGTAAGCATAAAGGGCTGTAGAGATAGGGAGCAAGAAATCTGACTCCACTTTAATTATTTCTACTCCATTCTTATCAGGTTCCAAAGACTCATGGTCAAAACCATTTTCCGTTAACCACTGAGAAATAGGACCAGCTTTAACCAGAGACTCTTCTGCTGCTAATACTGGTTTAGAATCTTCTTCAGCCACGGTTTTGCTCCTTGTCTTGTGTCTTTGCTGTTAGCAGGGCGGGTGGAATTGGCAGACCCATAGCTTCTGTCAACTCCTGGGGTGGTGTATAGCGAGTTTCCGATTGCAAATACTTACCAGTTAAAATTTGCTCAGTGGGTTTGAGATTGTGGGCTGTGCTGTAGAAGCGGTGGGTTTGCTTAATTTGACCGCGTTCTTGCATGGAATCGTTAGCTATTTTTTTCCGCAATTTAATAATCGCGTCAATAATGGCTTCTGGACGAGGGGGACAACCAGGCAAGTAAACATCCACAGGAATGAGTTTATCAACTCCACGTACAGCCGTGGGAGAATCCACACTGAACATTCCACCAGTAATTGTGCAAGCACCCATAGCAATTACATACTTTGGTTCGGGCATTTGTTCATAAAGACGCACTAATTGAGGTGCCATCTTCATGGTAATTGTCCCTGCCGTAATAATTAAATCGGCTTGACGGGGGCTAGAACGGGGAATTAGACCAAAACGGTCAAAATCAAACCGAGAGCCGATTAAAGCGGCAAACTCAATAAAGCAGCAAGCTGTACCAAACAACAAAGGCCACAAACTGGAAAGCCTAGCCCAGTTATAGAGATCATCAACTGTAGTCAGGATTACATTTTCTGATAAATCCTGAGTAACCGTCGGACGTTCAACCGGGTTGATGATTTTTTCTTTATCTTGGGTTGTTAAATTTGAATTCAGGACCATTCCAACGCTCCTTTACGCCATGCGTAGACTAGGGCAACTACGAGAATTGCAATGAAAATTAAGGCTTCAATGAATGCCAAAAGTCCCAGACGGTGAAAAGCTACCGCCCAAGGATACAAAAATACAGTCTCCACATCAAAGACGACGAAGACTAGAGCAAACATATAGTACCGAATATTGAACTGAATCCAAGCTCCTCCAATGGGTTCCATGCCGGATTCGTATGTAGTGCGCCGTTCTGGGCTGGTGCCACTGGGTCGTAGGAGCTTAGAGGCTGAAAGTGCAAGGGCAGGGACTAGGCTACAGATGAGCAGAAAGCCTAGAAGGTACTCGTAACCACTGAGGACAAACACAATGAATATCTACCGCTAATGGTGTAAATAAGGCTGTTAGTTTCTTTTACATTATATCTTTTTGCTTTTTCTGAACTCTGGGAAACAGACCGATTTGAGGTATTTGTTGTTTTTGCGGATGATGGAAAAGTTTCATAGTTATGTCATAATTTTTAACGTATATTTAATATTTCTCCTATGTGAGGTTTTAGCCATGAGCGAACAAGCTAGCGAACAAGCTGTTGAAACTCCGGCATTAGACCGTTATGAATGCCGTGCCTGTGGTTATGTTTATGAACCAGAAAAGGGAGACGATAGCCATGATATTGATCCAGGAACCACCTTTAATGAACTACCCATAACTTGGCGTTGTCCAGTATGTACTGCTAAAAAAACCGCTTTCGCCAATATTGGCCCTGCTGGCACTGCGTCGGGTTTTAAAGAAAATCTCGGTTATGGTTTCGGTGTTAACCGTTTAACACCAGGGCAAAAAAATATTCTGATTTTTGGTGCTCTGGGTCTCGGTTTTTTGTTTTTTATTAGTCTTTACGGCTTAAAATAAAACCCGTTATCTCTTTTAGCACGTTTAGAGGGCTGCCATTGCCATTAAGGTGAAAAATTTAGAAAAAAGTAAAAAAATACTGATGCATTCAATGGTTATTATGAAAAGTTGGCAAAAAATATTTGCCTTGTTGATGGTAGTTTTCTTGTGTATCGGTTGTAGCCAAGTCCCCTCTAGCAGCTATAACCCTTGGGCAGTGATTTCTGTACCAACAAGTTCTAAGCTTCTAGATATTAGCTTTACGCAAGATCCTGACCATGGCTTTCTCGTGGGTAGCAATGCGACGATTTTGGAAACCCGTAATGGTGGTGATACATGGGAACCACTGTCATTGCCAGTGGATGATGCTAAGACTCGTTTTGACTCGGTGAGTTTTCTTGGCAAAGAAGGCTGGATTTTGGGTGAACCTTCACTATTGCTGCATACCACCGATGAAGGTATTTCTTGGACGCGCATTGCTCTGAGTTCAAAGCTACCCGGTAGTCCGATTGCTATTTACGCCCTGGGAGAAAATTCGGCGGAAATGGCTACCGACTTGGGAGCAATATACAGAACTGAAGACGGTGGTCTGAATTGGAAAGCCCAGGTAGAAGGAGCAGTTGGTGTAGTACGGAATATGGAACGCTCCCGTGATGGCAAATATGTTGCTGTTTCCGCTAAGGGTAGTTTCTACTCAACTTGGGAACCAGGACAAACCAGTTGGACACCCCATAACCGCAACAATTCTCGACGTTTAGAAAATATGGGTTTTGGCGAGAATGGACAGTTGTGGTTACTAGCACGGGGTGGTCAGGTGCAGTTTAGCGAACCTGATGACCCTGAAGCTTGGCAAGAACCCCAAAATCCTGAGTTTTCTACCAGCTGGGGTTTGCTGGATTTGGCTTATCGTACTGCTGATGAACTTTGGATAGGTGGGGGTAGCGGTAATTTGCTCCGCAGTGATGACGGCGGTAAAACCTGGGAAAAAGACCGGCAAGTGGAAGCAGTAGCAGCTAATTTGTACAAAATTGTTTTCTTTAACCCTGATCAAGGATTTGTTATAGGCGATCGCGGCGTTTTGCTAAAATATCAACCAAATATTGCCAAAGGTTCCTCACCAGAAGCTGCTTAGTGGCATGATGGGCTGCGGTATTCGCACTGATTTCTGAGAAGGTCGTTGCAACTTGTAACTCTTTCTTAACTTTGTAGGATAATAGACAATAACAATCTTTGTGAAGGTAGGAATCTAAATGTCAGGTACCACTGGAGAACGTCCGTTTTCGGACATTATTACCAGCGTTCGTTACTGGGTTATTCACAGTATCACCATTCCAGCATTATTTATTGCCGGATGGCTATTTGTCAGTACTGGATTGGCTTATGATGCTTTCGGTACACCCCGTCCCAACGAATACTACACACAAACACGGCAAGAATTGCCAATTGTGAAAGATCGTTTTAGCGCTAAACAACAAGTTGAACAATTTATCGGAAAATAGTTTGAAATCATGGCTAGCGGAAATAACATAAATCAACCAGTTTCTTATCCAATTTTTACGGTTAGATGGTTGGCTGTTCACACGTTAGGTGTACCCTCGGTCTTCTTTTTAGGCGCCATCGCCGCTATGCAGTTTATTCAACGCTAGGAGAAAATTATGGAAAGAACCCCAAATCC
Source organism: Umezakia ovalisporum Ak1311 (assembly GCF_029891685.1). NCBI lineage: Bacteria > Bacillati > Cyanobacteriota > Cyanophyceae > Nostocales > Nodulariaceae > Umezakia > Umezakia ovalisporum. Next base: position 9,327 of record NZ_JANQDJ010000076.1, read on the forward strand.
TAATAATCAGCCAGTTGAACTAAACCGTACTTCCCTATATCTGGGACTACTTTTAGTTTTTGTTCTAGGAATTTTGTTCTCCAGTTATTTCTTTAACTAACAGAGAACAGTTGTTGTCAATCTTTGTTTATTCAATCAGTGTTAATTTGTTGTTAATGGAGGAGAAAAAGCTGTGTCTGCTGAAAGTGGAAGAATTCCCCTGTGGGTTGTAGCTACAATCGCAGGTTTAGGTGTAATTACAGTTTTAGGCATTTTCTTTTACGGAGCCTACGCTGGAGTCGGTTCCTCAATGTAAAAATGACTTGAGCCGAACAGAATTTAGTCTGAATTTTCTGGCAATTGTTTAAAAATTAGCATTAACAAACCGCCCGTTTCTTAGAAACCGCCTGTTTCTAAGAAACGGACGGTTTCTAATTTCAGAATCGAAAACCAACAGCGGGAAGACGTGGGTAGTGAATCAACTACTTAGCCGATATCATCGCGTTCAATGTATAACATTAAAAACGCCATTGTCACCGCTGGAAAAACTAACCCGGTCAGAGGAACCAAGATAGAAGGCAAAAATGAAGCTGCCATAGTTAACTTTCCTAATATTTCAGACAATCCTCGAAGATGAGCTTACTGCAAATTGCACCTGATTTTTTAAATTCTCAAAATTTTTAACACAAACCCAGAAATTCATCTGGCTGGAAATTCAGCAAGTCTTGAGCAATCACCTTCTGCACCACTGTGACTATCTAAAACCTCAATCGTAGATTCTGGCACAGAATATCCTTGGCTTTGCATCCATTTTCTAATCAGGGGCGATGAATTGAGATGAGGGCTTGGATTTAATTCTACATCTCCAGTCATTAATTCACCTGTATTTTCATCCTCAGATCCCCTTGTATCCCCAAGTTCCGGTGACACTGGATGTGCTGTACTTTTCAGGTCTTCTGTTTTGTCAGGTAAAACTTTAGGTAGTTTCAAGAACGGAAAAGTATTGTTGAACATCCGCAGACGATGTTTTCTCATCACCAGTTGCTCTAAGTTGATGGTAGCTCTAGTCTTGTTTTCCTGGACAGGCTGTTCATGGACAGAAGACTCCGCCACCAAATCACTAGTGGTGACACCTTCAGTCAAGGAAACTTCACCAGTGATTTTGTTTTCAGGTAGCTGCACCGAAGCCTCTTTTATTTTTTCCGACTTCAATTGCAAAGACAGTGACTTATTTCGGAAACTTTGAATAAAGTGAGAATGATTTATGGGTGCAGTTGTAGCCAGGTTGAAAAGTTCTGAGTCAATTGCTCTGATTGTCAAAGACTGATTAGCTAATAGTGTTACCTCACCCAACTCGCTGAATGCACCATACAAGTTGATGTCTGCTAAAATCACCTCGGATTGACAATCCACAGGAATATCAATTGCAGAACTGATTACAATCGGCAACGAGCTGTCTGGTAAAGGCTGGCGAACTTGAGTTAAGCTTCCTGAAGCTAAAGGCCATCGCAGTTCAATGACTAATTCCAAAGCATAGAAGTTTTTTGGGTATGATATTTCATCTTCTTGATTTGTCTGTTTTTGTCCCTCCACTCGCCCATGAATGACAGTTATTTCCCCCCAATGAGCAATCTCGCCTTCTCGGTCTAAAGTCAACGCTAGTGGTAGCGGAGGTTTCATAGCGACAGAATCATCCACTTTGCTATCCTCTAACAAAGTTTCCCAGTTGGGTACAGCCAAATCCACGAGATTTTGTAAAATTTGTTCAGTTTCACCTTCTTTGGTAGTTATGCTTACAGGTTGATGGATAACTGTGCTGTCAGTTGAATCTACATTGCTGTTGACAGTAGGCTCAAGTTCTACAGTAGTTGTGGATTTCCGGTTGCCATTAGCAGTACTATCTAAAAACATCGGTAAACTTGGGGCTAAATTCCCACCAGTGTGGGATTGTTTCCACACCCGAGTAAATTTTTTAGGTAATACTTTTAAATGGATACTGTATTGCCACCATTGACCGAGGAAATCAGACATTAAATCCCCAGAGCATTGTAATTCCCAAATTCCCGGTTTGAGGTAAGTGAAAGGAATTACCGGCATTAAACCTACTGTGTTAGTCCGCCCTGAACGCTTTTGCACTAAGTGCTTTGGCGGGTTTAGTCCCCTTGAAGAGTGTATTACCTTGATTTCCACATCGGTATTACGTAGGTTAGAACGAGCCAAAACTCTATACCTACCTTCCGAAATTTCTAAGTTTGGCGATTCCAGGTTATGCCAAGAGCGATCGCCCTGTTTCTGTATTAGAAATTGCCACTGTTCCATTATGAATCATACCCGTACCGAAGAGCAACAGAGTCAGGTTTTCCATGATCTTCCTTGCAAGTTTACATCAGCAACTAAAAATTGCATCCCCCCATCTTAATTTTTCGTTTAAATTATGGCAAAATTAACCTTTTGTTCACGAAAACTTTAACTAATTAACTTTTTTCACCTGTCCCAAGCGAGTAAAGCGGATTTCAATTCTTCGCCGTCTCTGATCTTCTTGACGAGCCATCACCGCAAATTCTCCACTAGGTAATATTAACTGAGCCGCCGAATAAGCACGGAAAGACAATCCCGGCAGTTTTTTTTCTTTAACCTGAATATTACGCAGCTGTTGGACTACAGCTAAAGCACGCATTAACCCCAAATCTGCATTAGAACCCGCTTGTAGTTTCTCTAATTCCAATCCACCACGGGCAACACTTTCTAAATACAAGTCTAGGTTACTGGCAATACTACCATTAGGCTGACCGTCAGTATGTCCAATCACTTCTATAATATCGACATTGTACTGTTTACTTGCCCTTTCGATTTCCGGTAAGATTTTTGTAACAATGTAATTATAAAAACGTGGGTTAATTTTTGCACTTCCAGAATCAAATCTATGATTGGGATCATCTGGAATCAAAATAATTGGCGGCGTGTCTAGTTGCTTATCTACTAACTCCGGTTTTCTATTAATAAATGACCTCATGATAAAAAGTAACAAAAACAACAACAGGATCATGAAGGCATTAGACATCAAATCTGTAAAAGCTGTGGAAATATTTAGTTCTTCATTATACTCATTACGTTGCCAACGCCTAGCCATATTTTCTTATTTAATTACTATTAAAATCTCAAATTTCTTTCTTTGGGTCTCTCTTCCCTAATTCCGCACTACGCTTATTTTAGTAAAAACTGCATCATCCCCATGGAAACTTTAGGTATTATTAAAAGTATCTGTGATTTTATCTTCAGAGTTGTATCTGAAGCTTTTTACTTCCGTATTGAAATGCTGAATAAAATTTTGCAGATTACCATTGATATCTTCATTTACTGCTCTTTGTTTATTCATACCTTCTACCAATAGATTACCTATGTTCTGATATTCTTTAACCACAGTAGAATTACCACTATTGAGTAACTGTGATATGTTTTCATAATTCCTATCTATTTGCTGACATATATTACCAAGAGATGTATTAACTGTTCCAGCGTGTTTATTGATAACTTCTACAAATCCTTGCATATCTAAAGTAATTTGCTGCAAACCTTTGGCCTTATCCATCAAGTTATTTTCTAATTCTTCAATTCTGGTTACAGCTTTCCCAAAGCCATTGACCATTTCCTCAGACATATGACCAGCTTGATGATTGATAATACCAATAAACTCTCGTAAATCCCCAGAAATCACCTCTAAACTTGTAGCTTTATCCATCAAATTCTTTTCTAATTGATCAAGTCTAGTTACTGCGATCGCAAAACTATCAGCACCTTCCTTAAGTTGAGGTATAATCTCACCCAGAGATTTTTGATTAATGCGATTTAAATCTAATATTTGAGATGAGACTTGATTGACGCTCTTAATTTCCGCTCCCAGGGTTTCCACTTGAACTACCAATGAATTAAATGATGTGGTTGTACTAGCTAAACTTCCAGCGGAGTGAGAAAATCTCTGCTCTATCTCGGTTAAATTATGCATCGCAGCTGATAACTTCTCAGGGAATTGACTATTAGCAAAGGTATTCGCAGCATCTTTAAATATTTGAGATTTAGCATTGAGTTCATTAATCGCAACGTCAAACTCATGAGCAGCAGCAGATATAGTACCTGCTGACTCTGTGAACTTTTCATAAACTTGTCTTGCCAAATCTGTCGCTTGTCTATTCCCCGCGATTATTTGTTCTGCGACCTTAGCCATGGAACTTTCCACTGCTTCTCGCACAGTCACACCAAATCTGCTTAAAAACTCATTTTGCTGTTCTACCATCCTATTAACTATTTTATCAAGGCGAGTATCACCTTGAACTTCAGGTAGGTAAATATTATCTAAATAGTCTTCTAAAGAACTAACAACCTGATACTTAAGAGCGCCAGTATTGAACAACCAATTAACTATAGTTACCAATGCACTACATGACAACCCTACCAAACTAGTGACAAAGGCAATACTCATACCAGATAATGATTGTTGTATTTGCCCCACCAAATCATTAATATTAGTGGCAGCAGTATTATTGAGAGTTTCAGTAAGAGAAGATAAATTAATTGTAATCCCCAAAAAAGTCCCTAGCAACCCAAAAGCTAAAAGCAAATTGGGGACAATACGGCACCCATATTCTATTTGTTCAATAGAAAAACCTTTAAACTTTTCTTGACTATAAACTTGGTCGATTAATGCTGGTGTATTAACTTGATCTAACTGGCTGCTAGCTTTTTGAAATCTGCTTTCTAGTGTGCTGATTATTTTAGGTTGTACCCCTCGTGGAGCATCATTAATTAGTCTTTTTACTTTCTCCGCTACATCTTGCAAATACTTGTACAAACTCCAGCGCAGCCAGATAGTAACTATGGATGGTAGAACAATGACCACTACCGTAGCCAAAATTAATTCCCGTGGTATTGATATCATGATACTTCTCTGATTATGAAATGTGTGAGAGGGTGCTGAATAAACCAAATTAATTTGATAATTGGTCTAAAATTCTTTGTTTTCGACCCTCGTAATCTTCTTGAGTAATGAGATTATCCGCTAAAAGGTTTTGTAAATTCTTTAACTCTGACCGGACTTGTCCCAAGGTATCAGTATATTGCACTGGTTCACCATCTACTATCTCCCCCACAATAGATTTTCTACTATCTGAACTTGGCTGTAAAATAATTTTTGAACTTGGGGAATTAAATTTTTTATTCATTTTTCTGCGGAACCTCAGAAGAATTCCTTCTGTAGTCCCAGGTTCCTTATTAATTAAGGCATTCTTGTAAGGATAGTTAGGATGTTCCTGGGGTAATTTATCAACTTCATTGACAAAGCTGTTGATTTTCGGTAGATATTCATTTTTCCATAGTTCAGGTTGTGTTTCCATAGCCAAAATTTCCTGATCTAAAATACCTTGCAAAGCTAATTTCATATCCTGACGGTTCGCCAATTCCTCTAAAGCCTGCCCCCATTCTGAACTAAGAGCAGCTGTAGAATAACAGTCGCGCATATCATCATAATATGTAAACTCTAACTCCTGATTTTGTGGGTTTGTCTGCAATAGTTGTAAACCTAGACAAGGATAGAAAACATTTTCTAATTGTTCTATTGTCACCGCATCTGGTGGCATGATATCAGGGAAAACCACACGGCAATCATTATGTAGACAAGCGCCGCGGGAATTATGCTCCCTGATGTAATGATTACGCATTCTTTCCAGGCTATTAATTAATCTTAGAGGAAACCCACCATACTCATTGACAAATACAATCTCATCCTCAGTTTGTAATGATTTTAAGACTGTTGGCGAAATCCCTAAATCTGTAGTCAGCAAAGATTTAAACTGTCTGACCTCTAATTCATCAGTATCTTTAAAGCCCACTAATTGACTAGTTTTACCAGGATCATCCCAAAAATACGGATCACTCAAACTCAGTGGTAATAGGGGTTTAGCTTCTTCCATAATTTGTGCTAAACGGGTTGACCGTGCAGTTGAGTAGTTTTGCATGAAGCGCTTAATTACAGATTTGACAATATTAGTACCCCGTGAAGCAAACATACTGTCAATTTTCTTTTTCATCTCTGTTTGCAGCAGTTCTTGGGTAGTGCGTTCTTTCTCTAAGAAACTAGTCAAAGACCTTCCTCTACCACTTGGTTCTGTAATTTCTGAGCTGATGAGAGCTAACTGGGAGCGTAAGTCATCTATAGGTAACATTGTTTGGTGACAGCGTTCGATGTCTTCATCATCAAATATGGCTTCACCACTCATTTCATCAAAATTCAAATCCCGTAACTCTCTATCTTGTCTTTCGTAAATGTTTTTTAGGTCATTTAATAAGCTGTCAAAAGCAGTTGTTTGACTAATTTTATCTTGTACGTATCTTTGCAGTTTATTGACAACTCGTAGTGCTTCCTGTCGTACAGTTAAGTCAAAGTTATGTTTGATAATTTTCTGAACTTGTTGCAAAGCTGCTTTAATTTCTGTTTGAAATTGTTGATTTTTATTATTAAATTTGGGGATGACAAATTTAGCCTCAATATCTGTAAGAACTTGGTCAGTTTCCACCCAGACTCTATCTACATCTTCAGGTGTTCTCATGTTCGCAAAATCATTAAGAGCAGCTTGTATATCCCGTTGGTAATCGTTTAATTCATGTTGCAGTGCATCTAACCAATCACGGGCACTTTTGAGGGAAAAATTAGACTTCTTCGGTGTGAGTAGCTGAGTGAGATAATCATCCATATCACCCTGGAGTTGTTTAGTTAAGTTAGGAGTTAATTCCATTAACTTCGTTAACCATTGTCCTCTAGTACTTTCAGTTTCTCCTGGTTGTACCTTACGGAATTGATCGCGGAATTCTTTAGTTAGTTTTTGACGTAAATTATTTCTGTCGTCCTTATTTTCACATTCATTAATTAACTTATTGATTTTATTTTTCCATGTGATAATGCTGTTGTTAAATGTGCTATTGTATTCTTCCACTCCATCTGCTAGCTTAGTAATTAAGCCATCCCTAGTAACCAGGTCGTTATGCCAATGGTACTCCAGAAGAAATTGTTGTAATAAATCCCGGGGATCTGGGCTTTGACTTTTACCATTTAACCAAAAATTCACCAGTTCTAACCCAACTTTGTTTAAGGAAATTTCCACTACGGCATCACGGCGAAAATAAATAGCGGATAATCCAAATGTGAGGTAACGCTGGGGATTAGGACGGGGGTGTTTGTCCCAATCAATAATATGTTGTAAAAAATTATCTCGGTTGCCCTTAATGATTGGTGCTAATTCACTGCTAAAATCAAGGGAAATTTTATGAGCAATAACATTGCATAATTTCCCTTGGTTGAGGATTGTATATTCTCCGCCTGTTTGATTAGAAACTAAATAAGTATAATCAAATGGTGACCGTTTCTCGCTGACATACACAGGATTTTGGATGTCATAACAAGCTTCAAACTTTGTCCCTGGACGGTTATAGTAGTCTAGTTCTTTGAGAGCAGCATAGGTATTAGCATTCATGCTGGGAGTATTACCATACAGTTCTGGACTAATAACTAAATAACCGCAAAATCTAGCACCTTGACCACTATAAAAATGTCTGAGACTGTAAGCAATATCTAAAAACATCCCGCTACCTGTACCACCGCACAGAGAACCCACTACAAAAATACTTAATCCCGGCTCTACTTTCAGACCTGAGCGAAGTAAATAAGCCTCATGTCCCCTGGTACGTTCTTCAGCGTTGTTGATAGCTAATTGTATTTTTTGGTGATTGTGGAAAAAAGCCAATCTTCCTACTGGTCTAATACCCTTAGCACCTTCTTCCACAGCTTTAATATTACGTAATAACTGGGGTGGGAACCATCTACCAATGTGGTCATATGGTCCATAATCGTTGTATTCTGAACGCCTTTCTAACCCTTCAACAAAGGTAGTCACTTCTCTGGGTGACATGGTGGCGGTGACTTTTTCTGATTGCTGAAAACTCAGATCAACCCCATGATAAATACTCCCAGTGCGAATACCACTGACTTGAGTGGCAGCTTTATCGGTGTCAATGTGGACAAAACTGACAATGGGGAGCTTTTTTAAATCCCCATATTTGTCAACTATTAACCGCCGAATTCGCATTAAAACATCCCTACCAGTGCCACCCAATCCTATACAAACCGTGCGGTTAATCCCTTGATATTGTTGTTCATTATTTGCGGCTGGGTTCATAGAAATATTTCTCCATAGACTATTTTTTGATTTGGATGTTCATTTCATAGTCGCCAAGGCGATTATCTACACAACTGAGCGTAAATTTAGACCCCGATATGGCTCTACGGGAGGTAATTTTCTGCCCATTATAATCAATGCCTGGTAAGTCTGAACTTAATGGTACTAAGTATAGTTTATCGCCCTGTCGTTCTAAGTATGCTCTTACTTTTCCACCAGGACAGGGGATACAATCTGCATAAGTTCCGTCATCTTCACCAATGGCGATTTTTTGCCTATTCTTTAACCGATATATTTGTTCTTCTTCTCCTGGAAATTCTATAGATAATTGCCAATTTTTCCGTAAGCGGTGTAGTTTATATCCTAACCCGCATAAAAGCAGAATCATGGACAGTAAAATTAAACTTGGTAACCATAACTGCTGGCGTAAATAGGGGTTAACTAAACAAGTTTCTCGATTACCTGGTACCGGTGTGCAAAATTCTTGAACTGTGGGCTGAATATCAACAACAGTTAATGTATATGGTTGATTTTCCCCTGTGGTGATGGAGAGCGATCGCTTGTTAATAGGTAATATTTTCATCCAGGCCTGACGCTCTTGACTTTCTGGAGAATCAGGAATTCGGAATGGACTATCAGCAGGAGTTTCTATCCATACTTTTGAACTAATCCCCGGTTCTGTAAATAAAGGCGCATCCGTTAGCCAAACCAGAGATTGTGACTTAATCGGTTGTTTTTTTTCCAGGCGATTATGATTAATCTGTGCAATACCTTGATAGATTGTTAACTCAGCCCGCTGAATATCTGTACCATAATACTTATGATCAGACGTTAACGGAATTTTTGCTAATAGTTGTTCAATATTTGCTTGGCTTTTATGAGTATATTTAATTGGCATTCCCAAGGGATTAACACTTGGTGTCACTGTCCCTAAAACTACATCTTGAGCAAACGGGACAATGTAAATGTAATCTCCTGGCCTAATACTGTGTTCAATTATCTGACGCAAGCGAATCCGACCTTCATTATTCAAGCCAACGCTTTCTGTCAAATCAATCGCTAAAACCACATCTCGTCCACCACTGAGCCTAGAGATTAAACTTAAGCCAAATTGTTGTGTACGAGTTATTTCTTGTCCAGGGGTAATTTTTGTTAAAGCCACAAATCAGACAGCCCCTAAAATATTATTTCACCATTTTTTACAAGCTAGGCAGTCAAACTTGTAAAAATAAGACAGCCAGCAATTATGTTGATATAATGTAGTATATACATATAATTAAGGAAATTTACCAGTAAGTTTAAATTACTGGTATAATCATCCCCGCCACCATTGCCATTTTAAAATGCCTAATTTTGTTTACAGGTTGGTGAGAAAATTGGCCTATGGTAAACCGAAATTGTCAACCGTAGCGTTGGCGATAATAGCCCAAAATTTGCTCCACCCGTTGGCGACTTTCTGTTGTTGAGTTGGGTTGCCAACAAATCCATAAACCACTAATTTGACTTTCATTGTAATCAAATTCTGCGGATGCTTGGGGAATGACACAAACCTCTATTCCTTCGACTTGACGCAAATGGGCTGCTATTTCTCGGTAAACCGCCAGGGACAAACCTGGGAGTTCAACTTTTTCTTGTTTTTCTTGACTTTCCATATTGATGAAGCTTCAACATTAGTGGCTGATATTGCTCAGTTCATAGGCTCTTCGCCTACCATTCTGGCAACTTCCCTAAAAAACCCATTTGCTTCCTTTAATTTAAAAGCAAATGGGTAAACTCTTGGGTTCAAATTAATTACAGAATCATTCCAAGGAATTTAGGCGCGATTTGGTTCAACCCGGGCATAAAAAAGACCCCGAATCTTAACTTCTTTAGGATCGCCAGCACCTAAGTCAGTATCAGATGGTTGTTCGCTCTCGAAAGTACCAGCAATTTCACCAGTTGTGCTATCTACCTTGGCTACTTGCAAAGAAATTGTGCCATCAAGAGTTTCAACACGCTTGACATTAGCGCGGGTCAGTTCTTCATCATCAGCTTGGGCAGGAAGAGCTACGGCATTATCATAGCCAGTGACGATACCACGACCTTTAGGATCTAGGAAAGAAGAACCACGGTAGGAAGGAACCTTGAAAGTACCTTCAAAGTCAGTAGAGGTATTGATGCTGGTCAAACCAGGTTGTGTTTGAGCAACTAAATCTTTGATGGTGAAGAGAAAAGGTACTGATTCACCACCAGGAAGTTTGACAGTAATGGCTTGGAAGTCCAGACCATCAGCTTCTACAAAAGTTAAGCTGTTATCTGGATTGACCTTCAAATCTCCTTGTACTTGGTCAATGGTAGAAGTGTATCTGGTCAACAATTTACCAGGGACAAACTCTGCTACCTGTCGTTTATTAGCGGGTTCTTCTTTGACAAAGAAACTGGTTGGTTCTAAACAAAGTTCTTTGAGCAAGTAAGACTGGCTTGATGCAATGGGAATAGAACCACGACTGATTTCTGACAGTTGGGGACATTTGTTAGCCAAGCCGGTACCACGAATTTGTTCGTAAGTAAGTAAATCCCTACTATTAGAAGAAGTGGGAGCATCACTGCAAGCAGTTAATAGCCCCAGGCACACAGCCAAGAATGCAACAATTAAAGCGCGATACCTCATGGTCAACCTCAATCTCAAAAATTCATATCTAACTTATAAAACTAATGCCTACGGCATTTTCGGTGTTGCCCAAATGGTTCTGTATTGTGTTATGTGTTCCCACTACATACAGATACAGTCCATTGCTTAATAGGGAAATTAGCCAGATCATACGATTTTTTTTAACTCAAGATCAAAGCTCTCTCCCATGATCCCAAAATACTTCCTTGCATTGACCTCCCTGGGAAACTGTGCTACAAGTCATTCCTGTCTAGTGTTGTGTTGAGAGACACTAAAGCTAAAACCTTTGCCAGAATTGACTCCTAGCTGCTGAAAACCCATCATTTTCTACTTTTATTTATGCAATGGAAAATTGCTGAACATGAATAAAAGCTAAGAATCTCCGGTAAATTTGAGTAGGTTTCATTTACAAGGAGATAGTTGCATGAGCAACCACAAAACTTCGGACTCAAGGAATTTATCCGAACAACTACAAGCCATCGCCACAGCAGTGTATGATATAGCTAGCCTTTCTCAAGGAGACCCCATCGCCCTTTTGGCTTTGCTGCGCCATTTAGAACAGTTGCATCGAGATATCCGGGATAGTGCTTTTCAAGAAAGTTTGCCTGATAATCGCCAAAAACTCTACTCTCTACTCAGAGATATTGAGTCTCAGGGAGGCTGGCCTTACATTGAGCGCATGAGACTGCAAACTTTCTTAGCCACTTTGCCAAGGGCAGCAATGGAAGATCCTGGTCATGAGGAGCACAGTGATGATTTGCTGGAAAGCGATCGCTCCTTGAGTTGGTAAGCTGAAAAGGTTTTTTTGATAAAAATTTACCTATGTTCATAACTCTTAACTCATAAATCTCCAATTTAGCCCTTGGGGCTTATACCATCACAAACAAACCCATTACCCTCTTCAAAATTCCCGCCTTCCTGAAACCCAGCATCTATACCAACCACAAACAAGCAGATGGTCAAAATGTCAATCCACAAAATACTCTTTTGATCATGACTAACCAATACCAGTGTGTAAGAATTACGGCTGATGTTAAAGGTTTAAATTGATTTGTCTTGATGACACCAACCTTTGACACTTTTTTTACACAGCAAGCAAATCACCATTGAGGTAAAAAGTAACCCCATTGGCAAGTGTTGTCAACAACATCCCATCCTGTCCTGGCCTCCTCACCATCTGATGTCAACCAACAAAAACCAATAACTGATTATCTAAAATTCAGCTATCTACCCTTGTAACCCTTTAAATGAAAAATCTTTGATTTGTATATAAGAAAATTTTTACCATTCATCTTAGACCCATAACTAACTCACATTTGTGCCCCAATTTTGTATTTAATTTTACCTATTAATAATAGCTACCACTAGGCAAAAAAGTTACATTCGGTTTAAACTAAACATTGAAAACCTGAATAGAAAGAATTCCTAGGAATTCTATTACTTAGATTTAGATGCCGATGTAATTCATATTGGAGTAAAAAAATTGTATAAATAACAACAGTTCAATTAATCCATATCAATAATCTGAGCCTAACCAATAATCAGAAAGAGGTGGAAATGGCTGGCATAGTATCAGTGTCCCAAAAGTATTTGTCCCAGCGCCGGCAAAAAATGCGTCGGCGGCAACAAATAAAAATTATTCAGGCTATTTGGCGAACTATTCTCACCAGTGCTTTAACTGGTGGTTTGCTGTGGGTAGCACTCCAACCAATATGGGTAATAAATGCTCCCAAGCAAATTGTCATGAAATCAGGCAATCAACTATTCTCCCAAGCCGCGATTCAGTCAGTACTGGTGATATCCTATCCTCAATCTTTATGGCGCATTCAACCCCATGACATTGCCAACTCTTTAAAGCAACAACCCACCATTGCACAAGCAACTGTCAGTCGTCGCCTTTTTCCTCCTGGATTAAACATCGAAATACAGAAAAGAGTACCTGTGGCAATAACTCAGAATCCAAAAAAACAATCTTCTGCCGACTTGTTAGATGGGACTGGAGTTTTGATACCCTTAGAAAAATACGCCTTACTCAACCCCAACATCAAACTCCCCAGCCTCAAAGTTTTAGGCACACCAGAACAATATCGCCCTTATTGGAGTCAACTTTATTTATCACTAAGTCAAAGTTCCGTGAAGATAATGGAAATTGATTGGCAAGATCCCACAAATATAATTTTGAAAACAGAACTGGGAAATATACATCTCGGTGCTATTAGTCCCCAGTTAACCGAACAAATCAAAGTACTCGCCCAAATGCGATATTTATCTGCCAAAATAGCTTCTAGTCAAATAAACTACATTGATTTGACAAATCCTGCCTCTCCCTTAGTACATCTGAACCAAACAAAGCCAGAGCTTAACCCCCAAACTCCTTAGAAACCTATGCCGCTCTCACCCTTGAATAACAAATAGTGGAGGAAATTATGTGCTAAATGTGCAACATAGTGCTGAAAATATTAATATTTACTTGAAGTTATACAGATCAATTTAAAGTAAATGTAGGTATACTTTTCTGGAATTAGCTCTTATATAGCCTTCCGACACCGTGGTTTACCCAACTACCTGGCTATCAGCTGATACTATGGCAAACCTTCCCACTAACAATCTTGTTAAGGTTGGGAGTCGTGATAACAATAAAGAACAATGCCATAAATTTTGGCAGTGTCAAACTATGGTTGACTCTTAGGTGAATAACACCTGAAAAAGTCCTTTATCTAGCTTTAAAAATCCAATGACACTCAATAATAACCAAGGGCTTACCTATAAAAACTCCCAGTCTCTCGGGCAGCAAGGCTTTCCGTTAGCAGTTAACTCCACTAACCCCCTTAACAACTCTGGGATGAACTTTGGACAAAACCATGATAATAAAAAGATTTCTACGGAGAATAGCCGTATTGGTGAGATAGTACCGGGTCGAGTTGCCAACATCAAAGTGATTGGTGTCGGTGGGGGCGGTGGAAATGCGGTTAACCGCATGATTGAGTCTGATGTCACAGGAGTAGAATTTTGGTCAATCAACACCGATGCTCAAGCTTTGACTTTGGCAGGTGCCCCCAGTCGATTGCAAATTGGACAGAAACTAACAAGAGGTTTAGGTGCAGGCGGTAATCCCGCCATTGGTCAAAAGGCAGCTGAAGAATCTCGAGACGAAATTGCTACAGCTTTAGAAGGAGCGGACTTAGTGTTCATCACCGCTGGTATGGGGGGCGGTACTGGCACAGGTGCAGCCCCAATTGTGGCAGAAGTAGCAAAGGAAATGGGAGCTCTGACAGTGGGCGTTGTCACACGTCCATTTATTTTTGAAGGCCGCCGTCGTACTAGCCAAGCAGAACAGGGTATTGAAGGGCTAAAAAGTAGAGTAGATACGCTAATTATTATTCCCAACAATAAATTGCTGGAAGTAATACCAGAGCAAACCCCTGTACAAGAAGCTTTTCGCTATGCAGATGATGTACTGCGTCAAGGGGTACAAGGTATTTCCGACATTATTACCATCCCTGGCTTGGTCAACGTTGACTTTGCTGATGTCAGAGCTGTGATGGCAGATGCGGGATCAGCATTAATGGGTATAGGTGTCAGTTCCGGAAAATCAAGAGCAAGAGAAGCAGCAATCGCGGCTATTTCTTCGCCTTTATTAGAATGTTCCATTGAAGGAGCTAGAGGAGTTGTCTTTAATATTACAGGTGGTAGTGATCTGACTTTACATGAAGTAAATGCTGCGGCCGAGGCAATATATGAAGTAGTTGATCCCAATGCCAACATTATTTTTGGAGCCGTGATTGATGACAGGCTCCAAGGTGAAGTGAGAATTACTGTTATTGCTACTGGTTTTACTGGTGAAATACAAGCAGCACCAACCCAAGCTGTGGCCGCCCCCAGGGTAGTAACTACTTCTAAGCGCTCAACGCCACAGCAACCAACAGTTAATTCTTATCCCCCCACACCAGTTACCGAAACAAAAGAAAAAACCGGGTTAGATATTCCAGACTTTCTCCGTAGTCGGCGTACACCCCGTAATTAATAAATTGGCTATTAAAGTGGTAGATAAAACTTGCAGTCTCAGGTTTAGCTGAAGACTGTATAAAATCTATTAGTTTAAAGTTTCACAATCAAATTGCCGCAAGGCAGGGAAGGCGCTGAATAAATCATATCGTAAACTTTCCTTACCATGGCTTCAGCCCGGTTAGCAACATCAGTTTAGAATCCCCTGTGATTCCATCCAGGGGATAAATCAACCGCACAACAAAACACCAAGGATGCCGTCGGCACTTTTTTTGTGGCAGTAAATTACCAAAACTAACCCACAAAAACAGTGTTTTAAATAGTAACTTTAATCAGGCAAATTTTGTTATTTTTTTAAAGTTTGCGAAATCCATGACATCACTTGTTCACCTAAGCGAGTACCATCTAGTCGGTCAATTTCACGAATTCCCGTAGGGCTCGTCACATTGACCTCAGTGAGATAACCGCCAATGACATCAATCCCCACAAAAATTAAGCCATCTTGACGTAAACTCGCCCTTATTTCGGCACATATTTCATCCTCTCTTGGGGTAATGGTCGTTGGAGCAACAGTACCACCAGCAGCCATATTATTACGAAAGTCACTACCACTAGAAAGGCGATTGACCGCGCCAATTGGTTCTCCATTCAGGAGGATAATTCGCTTGTCTCCCGCTTTAGCTTCTGGTAAATAAGTTTGCACCATTACCGGCAACCGACCACGTAGGGTACTGAGTTCAACAATGGAATTAAAGTTGCGATCGCCTGGTTGTAAGAATAAAATTCCTTCTCCAGCCTTGTTACCCAAAGGCTTGATAATTGCTGCACCCTTAGCCTCAACAAATTTCCAGATAAACTGCTTGTCTGCACTGACAATGGTTTCTGGAATCGCATTAGTAAATTGCAGAGCATACATTTTTTCATTTGCTTTGCGAATACCACTGGGATTATTAATCACCAGAGTTTTTTGTTGATTGATGTAGTCTAGAACGTAAGTAGCATAAAGGTAAGAATCATCAACTGGTGGATCTTTCCGCATAAAAACAGCATCCATTGCTTCTAAAGATGTAAAGCAGGGATCACTCAACTTATACCAAGGATTCGCCGCTACCCAGCATCCCTGTACTAACTGCACTGGAACAAGTTCTATCTGCCGTAACATCCCCCAAGCTTTGCTACCCACCACACTCAGCAGACTTGTCTCAGTTACCCAAATTTCATGTCCCAAGATTTGTGCTGCTTCCATAAGAGCAACACTAGTATCATGACAGGGGTCAAGCTCATGGATGGGATCAATAATAAAAGCCAGTTTCACCTTATTTGCCTCAATCATCCAGAATTTTTAGACTACCAAAAATTTGGCTTTAAAGCCCGGTCTTTCCAGAACGGCTTTTATTCAACTTCCTAATTAACTCCCTAATCTCATGATTTTTCACAAAGAGTTAGTCTTTAAGCCTGTGTTTCTAATTCACAGTAGCTAAAGCCACAAATTGCCTACATCCCCGCGTCTAAAGGCTCCTTTTCCGGTAAAAACCACTTGACAACACAATGGCTGCTGGGGAAAAAATCCCATGTCAACCAGAAGCTAATAACTCATCGAGCTTCCCTTGCCTTTCTAAATCGTGGATATCATCACAACCACCAACATGGTAATCATTAATAAAAATTTGCGGCACTGAACGTCTCCCCTTAGCTCTTTTAGACATTTCATCTCGTGCTGCTTCATCTCCATCAATGCAATATTCGCTAAAATCAATGCCCTTTTTGTTCAACAAACTTTTAGCACGAATGCAAAAAGGGCAAGTTCTCCAAGTGTAAATTTCGACTTTGGCAGCCATAATATCCTCAATTAAATTTAATGCTTCTTAAACTTTATAATTTCACCATTAGCACCATGTCATGTATGCTAACTCCACCATGCTTAAGCATAGGCGGTTTAGAAAATCGGCAATTTAGGCTTCCCGCCCAATAGAAAGCGTAGTAGTGGATTTCTTACTTCCTCCCTTACTACGACTTACAGTCAGTAATTTTATGGACAAATGTCCTCAAGTTACTTTTCCCGGTGTTACCCGGAATGGGTAAACTGCAATACCCTCTATCCCTCCAGAGTAAACAAGGTTTGCTATAAAAGAGTATAGTACAAGATTTGCTCCTTTCCCCCATATCTCCTATCTGAAGGACTGCTAAGTTTTTCGGCCCAGATCCAAAACTTAACCCCAAGGGTTTTCAGCCTATTTTCTCATGGGTGAAAGGCTTCCTGCGGTTTAAGCTAAAATCCCTTGCCCTGGTTTGAATCTGAACCTCACTAAATCTGAACCTCACTAAGGTGTAATAGTTCTCACCCCTCGTAACCACCCCACCGTGCTTGTATAGATTTCAATGGCAAACAGTAAAATTACCGACAGTCAACAGCATATTGAATTAGTTGAGTAAGACGTTGGCGTAGAGTTTCTAATCCCAATCGCTGACTTGCTGAAATAAACACAGCCAAGGGAAATTCTTCTCGAGCTAGGGCCAGTGTTGCGCTGTCTACTTGGTCAATTTTGTTAAAAATAACCAATGCTGGACCGGGAGTAACAGGCATTTGTGCCAAAATTTCCCTCACCGAGCGAATATGGCTCAACCAAGCAGGATGAGATAAATCAACTAAATGCAATAGAGCATCAGCCTCTGTCACTTCTTCTAAAGTGGCGCGAAAAGCATCCCTTAAGGAAGCAGGTAGCTCGTGTATGAAACCCACTGTGTCCGTTAGTAGAATCTCTTGAGTTTCACCACTTTCGCCATGAGAAATTACTAAGCGGCGGGTAGTAGGGTCAAGAGTAGCAAACAATTGGTCAGCAGTGTAAACTTCAGCATTGGTCAAAGCGTTGAGCAAAGTAGATTTACCCGCGTTAGTATAGCCAACCAAAGCCACAGAAGGAACTTCCTGATGTTGTCGTCTTTGACGCAACCGCGAACGATGTGCCTGCAACTGATTTACTTCTTGTTGCAATCGGGAAATACGTTTTTGAATCGCCCGACGTTCTGTTTCCAGTTTAGTTTCACCAGGTCCACGAGTACCAATACCACCACCTAATCGGGACATATCCAGACCCCTACCACTTAGTCGCGGCATCATATATCCTAACTGTGCTAGTTCTACTTGCAACTTACCAGCACGGGACTGAGCCCGTTGGGCAAAAATATCTAAAATCACTTCAGTGCGGTCAACCACCCGGATACCAATTTTCCTCTCTAAATTACGGACTTGGGCTGGTGAAAGGTCGCGGTCAAAAACCACAAGATTAGCTCCTAGGGTTTGGGCAGTTAAGGCAATTTCCTGTACCTTACCCTCGCCAACTACCGTTTGCGGATGAATACGCGATCGCTTTTGTTGTAACGTTTGCAATACATCTCCACCCGCTGTATCCACTAACCTAGCCAATTCTGATATCGTGTCCTGAAATCTCTGAACAGATGTACTATCCGTCATCAGTCCCACGATAATCACCCGGTCATGGTCAGCAGCTACCTCCTGGGCGACAAATTGCCGTTGGAATTCTGCTTCCAGACCCTCTACCAACTCGATAAAATCTTGCTGACACAGCATATCTAAACTCATAGGCGGCGATACCCTAGAGTAGAGTGCTAACTCATCAGCCGGGGAATTATCCTTACAGGAAGCCTCTCTCGACAACCTTTCGCTAATTCCTGATGGGGAAGTTGACAGTGGGTGATTGTTGTTAGATACTAAGTGAGCCAAATAAGTTTCTTTGACGTACCCAGTAGACCCTCCACCGCGCCGTGTAAATCCTGTGCCAGTAATATTTAGCACCACCAAAGCATCTAAGCGTTGCAGCCCCATGGCAGTTAGTGCCCCTTCATTAGGGGGTTCTGCCTTGAGATTGGTAGCTATACAACGAATACCACTAAGACGTTCCGCACCGTAACGAGGCAATTCTAGCGGTGGGATTTGTGTTTGGCGCGGTGTACCCACTCCCACACGAATCACTTGTCCGCGACGGTTGAGATAAGCGCACACAGGTTGATTAATTTCTGTAGTCACTGCTGCTAAACGCTGGCAAAATTCAGGGGTAGCAATGCGATCGCCGGGTATGCGCTGGTGATACAGTCGCTGTAGTTGCTTCAGCTGACTGGACTTAAGACCTTGAAGATTTCCAAAAATAGTTTCTATAGGCATTTCTGACCAGTAAATGGCCCCTCAAATCATTACCTATGTCTATTTTACAACAGGCTTTTGTCTGTCAACCGCTACTTGTCACAAACATTGACTTCCACAGGAGCATAAAAGCGGTTATCCCTTTTTGCGTTGATTGCTCAAATTTTGTATCACCGACGCACAACAGTCAACAGTCAACAGTCAACATTTCTGTCCCGAAATAAAAATCAATTTGTTTAATTTACCTAACTACCATTTTTGTTAATTTTCACATTTTAAGGCACAGATGACTAAAATTCTCCCAAAACAAGCGTTAAATAAAGCCTTCCTCAAAGTTAAACCCTACAGAAATCAAATTGAACTATTTAAAAATAATCTCACCACCCTCATACAGCAAATTAACGAAGAAGAAACAGAAGAATTTCATAAAAATCTCATCGCTGATTTCTTCAAAAATACTTATTATGGTTCCCATCATTTTATTAATACCAAAGGGCGCAATGACCTAGTTATTCATAACGGTAAAAACCCTGACACCACTGTAGGGGTAATTTTAGAAACCAAAAAGCCTAACAATAAAGGCGAAATGTTGACAGTTGAAAATTTAAATACCAAAGCTCTCCAGGAATTAGTGTTATATTTTATGCGGGAGAGGCTCATCAATAAAAACCTAGAAATTAAGTATTTAATTGCTACTAATATCTATCAATGGTTTATTTTCGATGCCACTGATTTTGAAAAAAGTTTCGTAGAAGATGTTGAATTTGTCAAGCAATTTCATAATTTTGAAGCCGGAAGATTAACCAGCAAAAAAACCGAATTTTTCTATAAAGAAATCGCTCAACCAGCTATTACTAAAATACAAAATTCCCTAGTCTTTACCCACTTTGACCTGAGAGAATATGCAGAAATAGTTAATAACCCTCAACAAATAGACCACCATCAACTCATTGCACTCTTTAAATTACTTTCCCCAGAACATTTATTAAAACTACCCTTTGCTAACGATAGCAACAGTCTTGATCAAGGGTTTTATAGTGAATTATTACATATCATCGGTTTAACAGAAACGAAGGAAGGTGGTAAAAAAATTATCCAGCGTCAAAAACCAGATGCAAGAAATCCAGGTTCACTCATGGAAAATGCAATTTTTCAACTTGATAGTTTAGATAAAATCTCCCGCTTAGAAAAGCCAGAGCAATTTGGACTAACCGAGCAAGATAGACTATTTAATGTTGCTTTAGAATTAGCAATTACTTGGATTAATCGCATTTTGTTTCTCAAACTGTTGGAAGCTCAATTAATTCGCTACCACAAACATGATATCTCCTTTGGCTTCCTCAACCTAGATAAAGTTAAGAATTATGACGATTTAAATAGTTTGTTTTTTAGTGTGCTAGCTCGTCAACCAGAGGAAAGAAATCCGAATTTACAAAAGATATTTACCCATGTTCCCTATTTAAACAGTTCCCTGTTTGAACCTACAGATATTGAACAGGTGACCATTTTTATTAGTAACCTCACAGATGAGCATCTAAATATTTTTAATGCTACCGTCTTGAAGGATAGCAACGGAAAGAAACTCACAGGCTCACTCAGAACCTTAGAATATTTGTTTCAATTTCTCAATGCTTACGACTTTAGCAGTGAAGGATACGAAGATATCCAAGAAGAGAATAAAAGATTAATTAATGCTTCTGTACTGGGTTTGATTTTTGAGAAAATTAACGGATATAAAGATGGTTCCTTCTTTACTCCCGGTTTTATTACTATGTATATGTGTCGGGAAACAATTCGCCGCGCTGTTGTGCAGAAATTTAATCAAGTTAAGGGGTGGAATTGTCAAAATATCCACCAATTGTATGACAATATTAGCGATAAACAAGAAGCTAATCAAATTATCAATAGTTTAAAAATTTGTGACCCCGCAGTAGGTTCAGGACATTTTTTAGTTTCCGCTCTCAATGAACTCATTGCAGTGAAGAGTGAGTTAAAAATACTATTAGATAGACAAGGTAAAACCTTAAGAGATTATCAAATTGAAGTAGTAAATGACGAATTAGTTATTACTGATGATGATGGATCTTTATTTGAATATCATCCCCACAACAAAGAAAGTCAACGGGTACAAGAAGCCCTATTTCATGAAAAACAGAATATTATTGAGGAGTGTTTATTTGGTGTAGATATTAATCCCAACTCAGTGAAAATCTGTCGCTTGCGGTTGTGGATTGAGTTATTAAAAAATGCCTACTATCAAGCTGATGGCAATTACACCAACTTAGAAACTTTACCGAATATTGATATTAATATCAAGTGTGGTAATTCTTTAATTAGTCGTTTTGCATTGGATGGTGATTTACGACCAGCTTTGAATAAGAAAAAATATACTATAGATACTTATCGCCATGCTGTGCAAACTTACCGCCATGCTGAAAATAAGCAGCAAAAGCGGGACATGGAAAAATTAATTAATGATATTAAGGGGAATTTAAAGAATACCCTAGCACTGGAAGACCCCAATAAACAGAAGTTAAGAGGGTTGGAGGGTGAGCTTTATAATTTAGAAAATCAGGTTTTGTTGTTTGAGGAAACCAAGGAGGAAAAGAAGGCGCGGGAGAAAATAAGTCTTAGGCTAAATAATCAAATTTCTCAGTTAAAAGCTGAAATTGAGGAGATAGAAAGCGGCAAGATTTACCAAAACTCCCTAGAATGGCGCTTTGAATTTCCCGAAGTATTAAATGACCAAGGTGTTTTTGTGGGGTTTGATGTAGTCATTGGTAATCCTCCCTATATTAGACAAGAGGAAATTAAAGATATGAAGCCAATTCTACAACAAACCTATCAATGTTATGTAGGTACTGCTGATATATTTGTCTATTTTTATGAACTAGGTTTAAAGTTATTAAAACCACTAGGTCATTTAACCTATATTTCCTCTAACAAATATTTTCGCGCTGGTTACGGAGAAAAGTTACGCCGACTGTTAACAAAGAAAACTACAATTTATAATTTAATTGATTTCGGTGATTTTCCAGTTTTTGAAGATGCCATCGCCTATCCTAGCATTATTGCTTTAGGCAAGTTACAACCCCAGGGTAATGAGGTAGGGGCGTTATCTTGGGATAGAGCCATACAAAAAAATATAGCCCAGTTTCCCAGGGTGTTAGATGAACAAGGTTTGATAATTTCACAGGAGAATTTAAAACCTGATGGGTGGAGGCTAGAATCTTCTCAAGTATTGGAATTACTAATAAAACTACGCAATATTGGTCAACCTTTAGGAGAATATGTCAACGGTAGATTTTACTATGGTATTAAAACAGGGTTAAACACAGCATTTGTGGTGGATCGCCCTACCCGTGATAAATTAATTGATGAACATCCTTCCTCTGCTGAGGTGTTAAAGCCTTTTTTACGCGGTCGGGATGTTAAGCGTTGGTGTGTTGATTCTGCTGATTTGTATCTCATTAAAATAGAATCTTCAGAAAATAAAAAACATCCTTGGTCTGATGATCTGGAAAAAGAAGCAGAGAAAATTTTTGCTAAAACATATCCTGCAATTTATCAATATTTTGAGCAGTTTAGGAAATCATTAATTAAACGATGCGACCAGGGTAAATTTTTTTGGGAATTGCGCTCTTGTATTTACTGGAAAGAATTTGAGCAACCTAAGATTATTTATCCCGACATTGCAGTTACTTGTCAATTTACTTTTGATAATGAGCATTTATTCCCTGACTGCACACTATTTCTAATTCCCTCTGATCGGAAACATTTAATTGGACTTTTTAATTCAAAAGTTGTACAGTTTTTCATTAATCAGATTTGTCCTGCAATTCGTGGAAATTTTAGACGTTTTAAGTCAATCTACGTTTCTCAAATACCCATACCCAAAGCTACAAAAACACAGCAGACATTATTAGAAAAACTAGTTGAGGAAATTCTCACCGCCAAACAAGCAAACCCCCAAGCAGACATAACCCCATTAGAAGCAGAAATAGACCAAATAGTTTATCAACTTTATAACCTAACACCAAAAGAAATTAAAATCATCAAAGGTCAAATAAGTTAACCGCGCCATTGTTCCACAGCCATTTTCAAATCATCACTCAACCAATCATCAAACTGGGGATATATAGGTAAACGTGGTACTAACTCCCACCCCCCACACCGTAAAACTTTTCTTAACGCCTCTTCTTGAATATGAGGATAGTCAGGATTCACCTCATCCTTGGGACCAATCCCGCCCAAATCTCTCGCACCAGCAGCTATACAAGCCAGCAACCATTCCTCATCCTGAACTAAATTTGGCGGAATTTGAATTGTAATATCTGGCGGTAAAATTTCACGGGCTTTAGTAATCACCCTCCTTAGTTGGTAGGGGTCAAAAGCTCCCCAGTCAAAGCTTTGCTGATTTCCTGGGCTGTGGGGTTGTAATATAACTTCTTGAATATGATGATAACGTTGATGTAACTCAGATATAGCCTTTAAAGTTTCCCACCAATCATCTTCAGTTTCCCCAATACCCAAAAGTAACCCCGTAGTAAAAGGAATCTGCAACTCTCCCGCCCAGATTAATTGTTGTAATCTAGTTTCCGGTAACTTACTCGGTGCGTGGCGATGAACAGTATTTAAAAGTGCTGGGGTTAACTGTTCCAGCATCAAACCCATAGAAACATTGACATTCTTCAGCCGTTGCATCTCAGCCAAACTAAGTATTCCAGCATTAGTATGGGGTAAAAATCCCAGAGACAAAGCCAACCCACACAAATCATAAATCCTCTCAAACCATTGTTGACGCAAAGGTGAACGGGGATGGACTTCACCACTGAGAATCAGGATTTCACACACTTTCTGGCTGGGAAGTTGTAGCAAAACCCTTTCCGCTTCCGATAAAGTCATCCAGGGACTTTGACCCGGTTCACTGCGAAAGTTGCAGTATGTACAGCCATTGAAGCACTCGTAAGTCGGAACAATAGTATAAGCCCGACTAAAAGTAACACTGGGAGGAGAAATTGACATATTTCCCAACCTAACTTGCAACAATATTCTCAACAATATTCTAAGTATCATTGCTTATCCATAAAATGTACCTAACCTTAACACCAATAATATTCAGTCAGTTTGAACCCACCTCAGCTATGAGACAAAGAACTTATTCCCCCAACGCAGCTCCCAAACACCCAGAGCTTATTTCCTGAGTTCCTTGCACCATAAGCTTTTGGCACGTTAGAGAAAATTAACGTAAAAATTTTTGTAAAAACTCTTTACAAATCGAAATAATTCATTTACTATGTGAACAACAGGTACAAACACCTACCTGATTCATACAAAAACAAAAGCAATCATAAACAAATGACCACAACCTTACAACAGCGCCAAAGCGCCAACGTATGGGATCGCTTCTGCGAGTGGATCACCAGCACCGGCAACCGCATCTACATCGGTTGGTTCGGCGTACTAATGA